>NZ_JASGSR010000019.1:0-96998 GCF_040446015.1 Bradyrhizobium sp. INPA03-11B | reverse complement strand
GTCCCCTAGTCAAATCCCGGTCCTAGAGAATCACGATACGAAACGCTTCGCTACCGACTTCTTCAACAGCCTGCTAGAGCATGATCCGGAAAAGTGGACACCGGTTTTCCGAAAAGATCATGCTCAAAAAAGACATCTAGATTGAGGAGACGTTGCTTCGCCGCGCGGGCTCGATCAGCTCGCGCCGCGGACCCGATAGCCGCTTGTACATGTGCACCATGAAGGCCATGCCGAACAGCGGCGTTGCCAGATTGACGATCGGGATCGAGACGAAGGCCGCGATGAACAGGCCGGCGGTGAACACCGTTGCCGCGTTCTCCTTGCGCATCGCCTTGGCGTCGTCAGGTGAGCGGAACCGCATCGCTGCGAGCTCGAAATATTCGCGGCCGAGCAGCCAGGCGGTCGCGATGAAGAAGATGATGAAGCCCGCGCCCGCGAACAGCACGAACGGCAGCGCGACCAGATAGACCAGCACGGTCAGCAGTGCCGTCTTGACGCCCTCGATCGTCGCCAGCGTGACCGGCAGTGCCACGCCGGGATGGTCGGCCGGATAGTGCTCGCGCTCGACATGGTCGGCGACATCGTCGACGAACAGGCTCGCCACCAATGAGGTGATCGCGGGCATCAGGAAGATGCCGCCGAGCACGACGCCAAGGCCCGCCGAAATCGAGATGATCCAGGACAGCACCTGCAGCGTGGAATGGAAATTGGGGCCGAGCATGCTTTCCGCCCAGACTTCGCCGGTGTCGGCAAACCAGCTCAGCAGCCGCTGCAATCCGATTGCCAGCACGGTGATCAAAACCAGCGCAAGCCCGATCGAGCGCCACAGGATCGTGCGCATCGGCGGCGACAGGATTTGCGAAAGCGCCTTGATGGCGGCATCGAACATGACCGGATTACCTCTGCAAATTATCCGCGAGAGGTAGCCACCCAATACGGCTTCGGCAAGTGCCGCTTGTGTCGCGGTTGGAAACCGCGCCGAAATGCTCTAGGCGTCGAGCGGCTTGCCGCGGACCAGGGGTCCGAAGACACCGATGGTCACGATCACGATGACCATCGCCGCGGTGATCAGGCCGAACACGCCGATGACGCCGGCCTCCTTCAACATGAACGCCACGATGAAGCCGGAGAAGGTCGCGCTGAGCCGGCTCATCGAATAGACGAGGCCCGCCGCGCGCGCCCGGATCGCGGTCGGGAACACCTCGGTCTGGTAGGCGTGATAGGCATAGGACAGCGTCATGTTGGCGCCGGTCACCAGCACGCCGCTCAAGATCAAAAGCGCCGGCGCGGTGAGCTGCGCGAAAGCGAGGCCGAACACCGAGATCGCGGCGGCCGCCCCGCAGATGATCCATTTGCGCTCGAAGCGGTCGGCGAAGGTTGCGGCCAAGAGCGGCGCGAGCGGATAGGCGAACGCGATGATGAAGGAATATTGCAGGCTCTTGGTGACGTTGATGCCCTTCTCGACCAGCAGCGCCGGAACCCAGTTGGAGAAGCCATAGACGCCGAACGCCTGGCACAGGTTGAAGATCATGAACAGCACGACAAGCGAGGCGTAGGGCGGCCGGAACAGGTCGGCATAGCCGGTCTCGACCGGCGCACGTGCCGGCGCCACCGCAGCCGCGGGGGCAGGGCGCGGCGTGGCCGTGCCCGATGCAGCCTCGAGCGTCCGCATGATCGTCTCGGCTTCGGTGGCACGGCCATTGCGGGCCAGCCAGAGCGGGCTTTCCGGCACGTAGAGCCGCAGCACCCAGATGATCATGCTGGCGGCGGCGCCGATCAGCACCACCCAGCGCCAGCCATCGATGCCGTAGGGCGTCGCCGGCACCAGCCACCACGACAGTGCGGCAACGATCGGCACCGCCGACAGCATGACCGCCTGGTTGATCGCAAACGCCCGGCCGCGCATCCAGCTCGGCACCAGCTCGGTGATGTAGGCGTCGATGGTGATGACCTCGATGCCGATCCCGATGCCGGCGATGAAGCGCCACAGCAAGAGGCCGCTCGGTGTGGTCTGGCACGCCATGATCACTGACGCCGCGCTGTAGAACAGCAGCGAATAAGTGAAGACGGCCTTGCGTCCGTATCGATCGGCGAGGAAGCCGAGGCAGAAGGTGCCGATGAACAGGCCGGCGAAGGTCGCCGCGACGAAGGCGCCGATGCCGGAGAAGCCGAAGAAGGTCTGCGTCGTCGTGGTCATCAGCCCGCTGCGGGCGAGGCCCGGCGCGATATAGCCGGTGAAGAACAGATCGTAGATTTCGAAGCAGCCGCCGAGCGAGAGCAGGATCACCAGCCGCCAGACATAGCCCGAGGTGGGCAGCGCCTCGAGCCGCCGTGAAATCTGGTCGGGTCCGCTGGTCGTGTTGGCGAGATCGGCAACCGAGCCGAGTTCGACGGCGCTCATGATGGTCCTCCCCGGATGGTGCAATGGCCGCCTTTCTTGCGAAGGCGTGCGGTTCGCGCATGTTTGGCAGCCGGGAGCCAGAAATCCAGACGAACATATCGAAGGTATCGTTCGATATTTTCGATCGGACTACCTGAGACGCGCTTTCTTGACGCGAACCGGTACCCACTTCGCTTGAAAGCGCTTTAGATCAGAAGCGTCGCCTCCCAGGCGCCGCGGCCGACCTGGTCTGCGATCAGGGCGCGGATCAGGCGGCACATTTCCTCCATGACGTAAGTCATCGGGCGGTTGCGCAGGCGGCAGAGATAGAGCGTGCGGGTCAGTTTCGGTTCGATGACCTCGCGCGCGACCAGCAGCCGTGCCTTCAACGGCTCGCTGACGAAGTGGGTCGTCGCGATCGTGCAGCCGAGGCCCGCGGTCAGCGCCCCGATCATGCCGCTGGTCGAGTTGAGATGCATGATCGCATTGGCCTCGAGCCGCTTCAGCAGCACAGGGTCATCCAGCAACGCGCGCGCCGAGAGTCCGTACCGCAACAGGATCAGCGGCAGCCGCGTCACCTCCTCGAAGGCGATCGGCGCTCTCTTGCCGACAAGCTTCTCGGTGCCGACGCAGAACATCTGCTCTTCCAGCACCGGCTCGGCCACCAGATCCTTTTCCGACGGCGGATTGTAGACCAGCGCGAGGTCGACATCGGAGCTCAGCAGATGCAACAGCGTCGCGCCGGAGAGGCTCTCGGTCAGCGACAGCTTCAGGTTCGGATATTTGGTCAGCACGGTCCGCATCAGCGGCACGCCGATCGCCTTCATCCCGGAATTGGCCATGCCGATCGAGATGTCGCCGGCGATCTCGCTGCCGCCTTCCTTGATCTCGCGCTCGGCCGCCGCCATCGCGCGCAGGATGATGCGGGCATGCTCATAGAGCCGCTCGCCGGCCGCAGTCGGTTCCATGCCGCGCGGCTTGCGCTCGAACAGCGGGGTGGCGAATTCGGCTTCCAGGTTGGCGATGTGGTGGCTCAGCGCGGACTGCGCGACATTGGCCTGATCCGCCGCCCGCGACAGGTTGCGCTGCTCGTAAACCGCGATGAAATAGCGAAGCTGGCGCGAATCCATGGGGCTTCAGCGTTCTAGAACGGCGAATACACTATTCGACAGATTATATTTTTCAGATCGCGTGCGGAAGCCTAACTTGCGCCAACCATTCAAACGAGCGCAACGAGCACGGAGAAACCGATGACCGGGAGCGGACTGCCGCTGGAGGGCGTGAGGGTCGTCGAGATGACCCACATGGTGATGGGGCCGACCTGCGGGATGATCCTGGCGCAACTCGGCGCCGAGGTGATCAAGGTCGAACCTCCGGCCGGTGACAAGACCCGCTCGCTCGGCGGCATGGGTGTCTCGTTCTTCCCGCTGTTCAATCGCGGCAAGCGCAGCATCGTGCTCGATCTCGCCAGGCCCGAGGACCGCGACACCATGCACCTTCTGCTCGCCAGCGCTGACGTGTTCCTGGAGAATTTCCGCGACGGCCAGCTCGACAAGCAGGGTCTCGGGCCCGAGGAGCTGCGCGCGAAATATCCGCATCTGATCATCGCCGGTCACAAGGGCTTTCTCTCCGGCCCCTACGATCATCGCCCGGCGCTCGACGAGGTCGTGCAGATGATGTCGGGGCTCGCCGCGATGACCGGCACAAGCGAGAAGCCGCAGCGCGTCGGCTCCTCCGCCAACGACATCATGGGCGGCATGTTCGGCGTGATTTCGATCCTGGCCGCGCTCTACCAGAAGCGCGGCGGCAAGGCTGATGGTGCCGACATCCGCATCGGCCTGTTCGAGAACTGCCTGTTCCTGGTCGCGCAGCATATGGTCGAGTATGAGATGACCGGGCGCAAGCCGCGCTCGATGCCGGAGCGTGAGCATGCCTGGCCGATCTACGACATCTTCGATACCGCCGGCGGCGACCGCATCTTCATCGGCGTCGTCACCGAAGGTCATTGGCAAAGCTTCTGCCGTGAGTTCGGTTTGCACGAGTTCGCTGACGATCCGACGCTGCGCTCTACCACGGACCGCATCATGGCGCGCGACCGGATCATTCCGCGCGTCGCCGAGGTGATCAAAGGCTGGAACGTGGCCGACCTCTCGGCCAGGCTCGACGCGCTCAACATCTGCTTCTCGCCGATCAACCGGCCGGAGGATCTGCTCAGGGATCCGCATGTGCTGCGGCCCGGCGGGCTGGTCAACACCATCAACGCCGACGGCAAGCCGTTCCGCGCTCCCGCGCTGCCGCTCGAATGGAACGGCCGCAATATCGGCGAGGGCCTGAAGGTGCCGGTGCTTGGCGCCGATACCGACGCGGTCCGCGCCGAGCTCGCACAACACAAGATTTCATCAACCGGAAACGCTGCGTGAGGCTGACATGACCCGCGTCCACGATATCTATCCCAATGACAGAGTGAGCCTGCGCGAAGTCGGTCTGCGCGACGGCCTGCAACTGGTGAAGACATTCCCGTCCACCGCGGCGAAACAGCGCTGGGTGCGCGATGAATATGCCGCCGGCGTCCGGCATTTCGAGGTCGGCTCGTTCCTGCCGGCCAAGACATTCCCGCAATTCATCGATGTCCGCGACGTCGTCGCCACCATCGCCGCGCTGCCCGGCGCCCATGGCGTCGCGCTGGCGCTGAACGAGCGCGGCGTCAACGAAGCGCTGGCCTCCGGCGTCGCCGAGATCGCCTCGGTGGTGTCGGCGACCGAGGAGCACAGCCGGGCCAATGCCAACCGCTCGCGCGAATCCGCGATCGAGAACATCAAACGCCTTTGCGAGCTGCGCGACGCCAGCGCGCACAAGCCGCTGGTCAATGCCGCGATCTCGATGGGGCTGGGCTGCTCGATCGTGGGTGCGGTCGATCCGAACGAGGTGCTGCGCCTCACCGAGAAGCTCTACGAAGTCGGCGTCGACATGGTCGCGATCGCCGATACCGTCGGCTATGCCGGGCCGAAGCAGGTCGGCGAGCTGACGCGCGGCGCGGTGAAGATCGCAGGGTCCAAGCCGGTCTGCGTCCATCTGCACGACACGCGGGGTATGGGCATCGCCAATGCTTCAGCCGCGCTCGACGAGGGCGCCCGCGTGCTGGACGGCTCGCTCGGCGGCCTCGGCGGCTGCCCATTCGCGCCGGGCGCCACCGGCAATGTCGTGTTCGAGGACCTCGTCTTCCTCTGTGAGAGCAAGGGATTTCCGACCGGCATCGATCTCGATCGCCTCATCGAGGTGCGCGCGATCCTGAAATCCGAGATGCCGAACGAGCAGCTCTATGGCGGCCTCGCCCGCGCCGGCCTGCCGCGTGGTGCCAAGGCCAAGGCGGCGTAGTGCGATGTAGTTCGTAGCCCGGATGGAGCGAAGCGTAATCCGGGGAAAGTACCGCCGCGGGCGCAAGGCCCCGGATTTCGCTGTGCTGCATCCGGGCTACGCAACGACGCGTCCTCAATCATGCGTGTGCTTATGCACCCGCTTGCGCGGCTTCTTGTCCGCTGCGGTCGGGATCATCACGACGCGGCCGTAGCGCACGCCGCGCTCGGCGATGATGTGATCGGCGAGATGGCGGACCTCGCCGCTGGCGCCCTTCAGCGCCGTCACCTCCATGCAGCTGTCGTCGTCGAGATGGACATGCAGCGTCGCCAGCGACAAATCGTGATGGCCGTGGAAATTCTGCACCAGACGCTTCGACAGGTCGCGCGCGGCGTGATCATAGACATAGACCAGCGCCGCGACGCATTGCCCTGACGGCACCTCCTCCGCGTCCTGCTGCAAGCCGGCGCGGGCGAGATCGCGGATGATTTCGGAGCGGTTCTGATAGCCGCGGGCCTCGGCGGCGGCGTCGATCTCCGCGAGCAGATCATCCTCGATGGTGATGGTGATGCGTTGCATGGATTATCCGTGTTGGCTCGATTGCCTGGCGGTATGACATTTTTCTTGAAACATCATATCGCGCTTGCTAGCGTCGTTGCGCTGGGATTAGTTGAAGCTGGTGCGGTCGTCGCGTGACTGTAACAGGTATCATGCGGGGGCATGGGCGTTGCGACGTACTGCATGGCGGATATTTCCCGCCGCCGCATCCATTGCAGCATTCGCGCCGGTCGCCGAAGCGCAGACCGTCACCGTCGCACCCGGGCAACTGCCGCCGGTGACGGTGACGTCGCCCGATCAGGCGCCGCCCAGGCGCGCCAAGCCCTCCCAGCACCCGCACCATGCCGCCGCCGGTGGTCGCCGGGCGGCTGCACCGCAACCGAATCAATCCACCTCTGCGGCCGGCGGCGTCACGGCCGGCGCTGCGACCGTGCCGGCGTCCAATCTGCAACCGGCCGCCGCGAGCGCGCGGCAGATCAGCGGCGAGGAATTGAACGCGCGGCCAGTCTCGCGCGTCGGAGAAGTCCTGGAGGTGGTGCCGGGCCTGATCGTCACCCAGCATTCCGGCGAAGGCAAAGCCAACCAGTATTTTCTGCGCGGCTTCAATCTCGACCATGGCACCGATCTCGCCATCACCGTCGACGGCATGCCGGTCAACATGCCGACCCACGGCCACGGCCAGGGCTATGCCGACATCAACTTCCTGATCCCGGAGCTGATCCAGTCGGTCGACGTCCGTAAGGGCCCGTACTATGCGGACAAGGGCGACTTCGCGTCTGCCGGCGCGGTCGACATCAACTATCTCGACCGGCTTTCCAAGAATATCGTGGAGCTGACCGCCGGCAGTTTCGGCTATCAGCGCGCAATGGCCGCGGGCTCGACCAAGGTCGGCGAGGGAACGCTGCTCGCGGCCTTCGAGGCCAACAAATATAATGGGCCGTGGGACGTGCCCGACGACATCCGCAAGCTCAACGGCGTGCTGCGCTACAGCCAAGGCGCCGCGACCGACGGCTTCTCGCTGACCGCGATGGCCTATTCCAACGGCTGGAATTCGACCGACCAGGTGGCGCAGCGCGCGATCGATCAGGGCCTGATCGGCCGCTACGGCTCGCTCGATCCGACCGACGGCGGCACCTCGAGCCGCTTCAGCCTGTCCGGTAGTTGGGCGCAGTCCAGCGACTATGGACAGACCAAGGTCAACGCCTATGTGATCCGCTCGTCGTTGCAGCTCTACAACGACTTTACCTACTTCCTCGACGACCCCGTCAATGGCGACCAGTTCAGCCAGACCGACAGGCGCACCGTCTATGGTGTCGATGCCAGCCACGCCGTCGATGTCCGTGTCGCCGGTGTCGATACCCAGACGCGAGTGGGAGTGCAGACCCGCTATGACGACATCAATGTCGGCTTGTTCAAGACCGCGCAGCGCGAGATCCTGGCCACGGTGCGCAACGATCAGGTGCAGGAGGCAGCGTCGCGCTGTGGGCCGATACCACCGCGCGCTGGACCGACTGGCTGCGCACCACGGTCGGCATCCGCGAGGATTATTTCGTCGGCCACGTGCTGAGCGACACGCCGCAGAATTCCGGCAACGCGCAGGCGGCGATGACGAGCCCGAAGGCGGGCATCGTGCTCGGTCCCTGGTATAGGACCGAGTTCTACGGCAATGCCGGGTTCGGCCTGCACTCCAACGACATCCGCGGTGCGACCATCACGGTCGATCCCAACGACAAGGTCACGCCGCTCGAGCGCGTGCCGCTGTTGGTGCGCTCGAAGGGCGCCGAGCTCGGCATCCGCACCAAGGCGATCGACGGTCTCACCTCGTCGCTTGCCGTGTTCGTGCTCGACTTCGATTCCGAACTGCTGTTCGTCGGCGACGCCGGCACCACCGAGCCGAGTCGGCCGAGCCGGCGCGTCGGCGTCGAGTGGACCAACCAATACAAGCTGCTGCCGTGGATGAGCGTCGATTTCGATCTCGCCTATACCCGCGCCCGCTTCACCGATTTTGATCCGATCGGCAATTTCATTCCCGGCGCACCTAGCTGGGTCGCCAGCGGTGGTGTCACCTTCGGCCGCGACACCGGCTGGTTCGGCAGCCTGCGCGCCCGCTATTTCGGCCCACGCCCGCTGATCGAGGACGACAGCGTGCGTTCGCTGTCGTCGTTCATCGTCAACGCCCGTGCCGGCTACAAATTCGACAACGGGATGCGGCTGCAGCTCGACGTCCTCAATCTCTTCAATGCGCAGACCAACCAGATCGAATACTACTATCTGTCGCGGCTGCCGGGCGAGCCGATCGAGGGCGTCGCCGACCGTCATGTGCATCCGGCCGAACCGCTTGCTGTCCGTCTGACGCTGGCGGCAACGTTCTGATCAGTCGCGCATGCGGTGGCTCGAGCTGAAATCCTCGACATCGGGCTGCACCGGGGCTGCTTCGCGGTAGGGCGGCACGATCAGCATCACGACCCGCCGTGTCCGGCCGGGCCTGCCCAGCAGCGTCGCCTGGGCGTCAAACTCGGAGCGAAAGACGTCGGTCGCACGCAACGTCGTGCGCGCCATCCAGCTCAGGCAGTCCGGCTGGTCGGCGAAGCACAATGCCGCCCAGCCGCGATCGAGCGTGGTCTTGCGCGGCAGCCCCCAGGTGTACTGATAGGCAAATGGCCGGGCATAGAACGGATGATCGGGACTGTAGAAGGCGGCAGCGAAGGCGAGCGCATCGTCGCCGCTGACAGCCGCGAGCGGCGTCCCGGCTGCGTCGTGCCATCGTGCGGTGAGCTCGGTCGCGACCGCATGATAGAAACCGCGGCCTTCTTCATAGCCGTTGGCGTGGCGATAGAGTGCGTGGATCGGAGCGCCGGCGGCAACCGCGAGAATGGCGATGCCCGCCACCATGACGGTCAGGTTGACCGCATAGAACCGCTCGATCGGGTAGCTCGTTCCGCACACGATCAGCACGATGAACAGGAAGAGGCCCTGCACCGCCCAGAGCGAGGGCAGGTCGGTGCCGATCGCGAGCGACACGATCACCGGAAACAGGATGGTGCCGATTGCGACCAGCCGCAGCAGGCGGAGCCCCGGGTTCATTGCGCGGAAATCCCCCGGCAGCCGCGCCAGTCGCCGGCCGGCAATGAACACCCAGGTCACCGCCGCGATCGAGAGGGCAGCGATCAGGCCCATGATGAAGTAGGAGACTTCCCACAGCGCCGCGACATGATCGGCACCGGCGTGCGCGAGCGCGTAGTCGAACGTCGTTGCGCCTGTCGTGGCGAGCCAATGCAGATGCGGGCCGAGCACGAGCATGCCGGTCAGCGCCGAGATCCAGGGCGAGGCCGACTGCAGATAGCGGCGGCGATCGGGATGCAGCACGGCCGCGAAGACGAAGCTTGCGACCAGGAAGATCGAATAATATTTGCCGAGCATCGCGAGTGCGCAGGCCGCGCCTGCCGCGATCGCCCAGCCGAGTTGCCGTGGCGCCTCGAACGCCCGCAGGAAGCAATAGGTCGCCAGCGGCCAGGATGCCAGCAGCACCGCGTTCGCGTTGAACCGCTGGGCGTGGAATTGATAGGCCGGCAGCAGCATCGCCAGCAGCAGGACGATCGCGCGCTTCTCGCCGCGGACAAAGCGGCGCGAGATCAGGTCGACTGCCCACAGCGCCACGGCTGCGTTGACCATCGCCATCAGCTGCAGCGACCAATCGCTCAGCGGAAAGACCGCGGTCCATCCCCGGGTGATCCAGCCCATCAGCGGCGGATGCTTGGGGTATCCCCATGCGAGGTGACGGCCGAGCGTCCAGGTCTCGAGCACGTCGGGATGCAGGCCGGCGCCGAGATAGGCGATGATGAGATACGCCGTCCAGATCGCGACAAAGAAAGCGAGCAGCAGCGGGATCGACCATCCGGTCTCGATCCCTTCCAGCCAGGCGATGAACGGACGACGCCACCGCGCCGGGTCTTTCTCCGACGCTGCAGCCATCGCCGAGAAATCGATGATCGAAAACACCGTAAAACTACCGAATGAAAACAAGCCCGAAGCGCGTGCACCCTAGTGATGCAGCAATGCGAACTCAACGACGAAGCCGGACGATAAGACGAAGGTCGTGGTCGACGCGGCAAACGCGCGATTTCTTCGAGCCTGACATCGCCGCCTGTCACGCCCGCGCAGGCTCAGCCTCGATCACTTCCGCAGCCGGAAGCGTCGCCTCTTCGTCAATCGCTTCAGGAACAAGCGGCGGCGACTTACGCTCTGGAAACACACTGAATTCGCCGGCTACCTCCTGGAGCGGCTTCTGCTTGTCGGCCCAGTGCAGGGCCGTGTAGTCGAAACCGTGCACGATGGTGGGTTTGACGACTTCGAAATAGGGCGAGATGTCGAAGTCGCGCGGCATGTAGAGCGAGGAATCGCGGATGTGCAGGATCTCGCGGCGCGCCTTGCGGCTGGCGGCGCGGGTGATCTTGGGCAGGATCGGATAGCGCACGGCGTCGAACGCCTGCGCGATCAGCGCCGAGCAGATGATCTTGGTCGGATCGCCGGAGCCGAATGCGATCATGCGGCGGCGCCAGCGCTGCGGGATCGGCAACGGAAACAGATAGCGTGCGAGGTCGACGATGTTCTTGGTGTCGTAGCCGAAGCCGATGCGGTTGATGGCGTAGCGGCACACCGTGGTGCGGTCCTCGAACGACAGTCCGACCGGACGGCAGAGGCGGGTGTGATAGGACAGATATTTCGACAGCGGCGCGGAGGTCACGCCTTCGCCGATGTTGGCCTCGATCAGCACATGCTGCTCGCCGTCGGGCTCGAACGCGCCGTCGATCGGTCCGACAAACAGCGCGGCATGCGACCAGGTCGATTGCGTGAGATACTTGATGATGCCGGAAATGCGGTTGTTGCCTTCGACCAGCAGCACATCGCCGGGCTGCATGATGCCCCGCAGATGGTCCGGGTCGCTCGGCGTGAACGGCTCGTAACCGGGGACTTCCTTCGACAGGTACCCCGCGATCCATTTACCGACGGTATCGAGCATTACGCCCATGGATTCCCCCCAGCGGTTCTACGACCGCTTGTGTTCACTTAATCATGGTCGCAAGCCGTTGCAATTTAGTTCATGCCATCAGCGGATCAATCATGATTGATTTACCATGAGTGTTGCTGCGGTCGGTGAGATGCGGCACAGTTCGCGAAGCGTTCCCATTCTCTGCAAGTCCCCGGAAACCATGCCAGAAGCTATGTCATGACAGTGACCCGCCGCGATTTCCTGTCGGCGTCGGCTGCTCTCGCGCTGGCGCCAGTATTTGGCGGCCGGGCGCTTGCCGCGCCGCCGCCGCCGCGCGAGGCCGACATCGTCGTGATCGGCGCGGGAGCCGCAGGCATTGCCGCGGCGCGACGGATCGCCGCCGCGAACCGCAAGGTGATCGTGGTGGAGGCGTCCGGCCAGGTCGGCGGCCGCTGCCAGACCGACGCATCGAGCTTCGATGTGCCGTTCGACCGCGGCGCGCGCTGGATGCACAATCCCGAAACCAATCCGATGATCCGCCTGGCGCGCTCCGCGGGACTCGACATCGTGACGGCGCCCGCGGGCCAGAAGATCCGCATCGGCCGGCGCTACGCCCGTCCCGGCGAGACCGAGGAGTTTCTGGCCGCCCTGGTGCGCGCCAATCGCGCCATCGACGACGCCTCGCGCAAGGCCGATATCGCCTGCGCCGCAGCGATGCCGAAGGATCTCGGCGATTGGGCCGGCACCGCGGAATTCCTGCTCGGCGCCAATTTCAGCGGCAAGGATCTGAAGGATCTCTCCGCCGTCGACAAGGTGCGCGCGCAGGATCGCAACAGCGCGATCGCCTGCCGGCAGGGGCTCGGCGCGCTGATCGCAAAACTCGGCGAGGGGCTTCCGCTCGTGCTGTCGACGCCGGCGCAGCGCATCCTGTGGAGCAATCGCGACGTGATGGTCGAGACGCCCTCGGGCAAGATCACCGCGCGCGCCGCCATCGTCACGGTGTCGAGCAACGTGCTCGCGAGCGGCAATATCAAGTTCGCGCCCGAGCTTCCGAAACGCGCGCTCGACGCCGCCGCCAAGCTGAACCTCGGCAGCTATGATCGCATCGCGCTGCAGATCCCCGGCAATCCGCTCGGGCTGTCGCGCGACGACGTCATCATCGAGCAGAGCAGTTCGACCAAGACCGCGCTGCTCTACGGCAACATCGCCGGCTCCTCGCTGTGCACGATCGACGTCGCCGGCTCGTTCGGCCGCGACCTGTCGGCGCAGGGCGAGAAGGCGATGGCTGCGTTTGCGGTGGAATGGCTGACGAAGCTCTATGGCAGCGAGGTCGGCGACGCCGTGAAGAAGACCAGCGCGACGCGCTGGAACGCGCAGCCCTTCATTCAAGGGGCGATGTCAGTGGCAGCACCCGGCGCGCAGTTCTCGCGCCGGATCCTGTCCGAGCCGATCGGCGCGATGTATCTCGCGGGCGAGGCCACCCATGAGACGCTGTGGGGCACGGTCGACGGCGCCTGGGAGAGCGGCGAGCGCGCTGCCGACGCCGCGCTGCGCAGGATCGGCGGCGTGAAGGAGACCACGCCGGAGACGCCCGCACCTGCCGCAAAACACAAGCGCCGCACGCGGCGATCGGCCGAGCCGATGAATTGATCGCGCGGTGAGATTGGGCGTCGCAAGCCACGCTGGAATTGGTTCTCGATTCAAAATGTCAAACACGCGGTGTCATCACCCGCGCATGCGGGTGATCCAGTATTCCAGAGACAGTAGTGCTTGAGCCGAGAGGCCGCGGCGTACTGGATCGCCCGGTCGAGCCGGGCGATGACAAGTGTGGGTGGTGACGCAACTTCGCATTCCCGCGACATGATTTGTCTGAGTCTTGCCGCGAGTTCCGCGCCGGAGAATGACGTGTCCCCTCACACCGGCAGCTTCAGCTCCATCAGATCCTTCGCCACCACGATCCGGCCCTTGAAATTCGTCTTCACGTCCCGCGTCCAGTCGTCGTCGGTGACGAGTGGATCGTCGCCGGGCACGAAATGGCTCAGCACCAGCGTCTTGACGCCGGCGGCGGCTGCGATGCGGCCGACGTCTTCGGTCGAGGTATGGCTGTCGAGCAGGTGCTTCTTCAGTGTGGCGCCGTTCTTGGTCTTCGCCACCAGGCGATCGACCGCGGGAATGTAGAGGCATTCGTGCACCAGCACGTCGGCGCCTTTGGCGAATTCGGCAAGCTTCGGATTGTAGGCGGTGTCGCTGGAGAACACGATCACGCCGTCCGGCGTCTCGAACTTGTAGGCGAAGTTGTCGACGATGGGCGGATGCGGCGTGCGGAACGCGGTGACGGTGACGTCTGATGTCTTCAACACCACGCCGTCGTCGGTGATGTCCTTCGCGATCAAGAGCTTTCGCGGATCGGGCCGGCCTTCATCCTCGATCCGGGTTTCGACGTCGAACTTGTTCAGCTCCCAATACTCCTTCGTCATCGCCTCGATGCCCTTGGGGCCGAACGAATGGATCGGCGTCGAGAGGCCCGCCGCCCAGGCGTTGTAGAACAGATTGCCGTATTCCAGATTGTGATCGGAATGGTGGTGGCTGATGAAGATGTACTTCACCGACGGGATCGGCACGCCGGCGCTGACCAGCTGGCGGCTGACGCCCATGCCGCAATCAATGACAAAGGGCGTGTCGTTGACGACGAGGAGATTGGCGGGGTTGGAGGCGCCGATCCCGACGCGCGGGCCGCCCTTGGTGCCGAGGAACACGATCCGGGTGCGTGGTTTTGCATTTTGCGCGCGCATGCTGGGAGCCGCGAGCATGGCGGCGCCGCCGAGCGCCAGTTTCAATGTGGTGCGGCGATCGATCAAGATGTTCCTCCCGCAGTCTTCTTCCGAGCTCTGCCGACCCTACCCGCCGCGCAAAATGCCATCAAGCGCCGGCAGGCCGGCGATGACGGCCGCCGCGATCAGCGCGTAGCAGATCGCGCGAAACACCTGCTCGCTCGCCTTGCCGAACAGCGAGGCGCCGTACCAGACGCCGATGCCGTAGATCGGACCTACGACCAGCGAGAACTTGACCGATTCGATCGTGATCAGTCCGGTGAACCAGTAGCTGATCAGCGAGAAGAAATCCGAGGCGCCGAAGAACAGCACGATGTTGGCGCGTGAGATCACCGACGAGATGGGGCGCCCCAGCCAGTAAGCGACGATCGGCGGGCCGCCGGTTTGCGCGAGACCGCTGCAGAAGCCGGAGAGGCCGCCGACGCCGATCGAGAGCGCGGCGTGATCCTTGCCATGGTAGCGCCAGCCCGAC
Source organism: Bradyrhizobium sp. INPA03-11B (assembly GCF_040446015.1). Lineage (NCBI taxonomy): Bacteria > Pseudomonadati > Pseudomonadota > Alphaproteobacteria > Hyphomicrobiales > Nitrobacteraceae > Bradyrhizobium > Bradyrhizobium sp. INPA03-11B. The sequence goes on along the minus strand of NZ_JASGSR010000019.1, from coordinate 82,413 downwards.
AGCAGCAGCACGAGCAACGCCGCGACGAAGCCGGAGATGATCCAGCGCGTGGTCACCGGCTCGAGCACGGTCAGGAAATAGGTGCCGATGGGAACGCCGATCAGCGCGCCGGCGACCATCACGGCGGTCGCCTTGCGATCGGCGTGTGTCCAGGCGTTCGGCAGCAACGGCGTGGCCGCGACGAAGTCGATGATCAGCAGCAGCGCCGCCACCAGCCGCGGCGCCGCGACGCTGCTCGCCAGCGGCATGAAGATCAGCGCCGAGCCGAAGCCGGAAAAGCCGCGCGCCGTGCCCGACACGAACGCGATCGCGCAGATCGCCAGCGCGATGCTGGTCGAGATGTCGGACGGGATGAGGGTGAAGGAGGTCATGCGGGATGCAGAGGGGTTCAACTGGGTATCCGACGAATGCCGGCGTGTCGCAAGACAAGGCGGCCGCAATTCTATCAGACCCGTCATCCTGAGGTGCGAGCGGAGCGAGCCTCGAAGGATGCACGGCCACAGACGGGCCGTCGACCCTTCGAGACGCGCGCAAGTGCGCGCTCCTCAGGGTGACGGTGTTCGTTCCGCGCGATTTTGCGGCGTCACGCCCGCAGCGTGCCGCCGGTCTTCTTGGTCACCTCGGCGACGACCTTGGCCGCAACCGCGTCGATCTCCTGGTCGGTCATCGTCTTCTCGCGCGGCTGGATGGTCACCGCGATCGCGATCGACTTCTTGTCGAGATCGATGCCCTTGCCTTCGTAGACGTCGAACACGGTCACGTCTGATATCAGCTTCTTGTCGACATTCTGCGCCGCGCGAACGATGTCGCCGGCCTTGACGTTGCGGTCGACGATGAAGGCGAAGTCGCGCGACACCGGCTGGAAGGCCGAGAGCTCCAGCATCGGCTTGGCGCGCGTCGCCCGCTGCTTGCCTTGCGGGATGCGCTCGAGGATCACCTCGAACACGATCATCGGGCCGTCGGCGCCGAGCGCCTCGGCCGCGCGCGGATGCAGTTCGCCGAAATAGCCGAGCACGTTCTGCGGACCGATCTGGATGGTGCCGGAGCGCCCCGGATGCAGCCAGGCAGGGCCGCCCGGCACGATCTGCAGCGCCTGCATCGGTGCGCCGGCAGCCGCCAGCACCGCGAAGGCGTCGGCCTTGGCATCCATCGCATCCGCCGCAGCCGAGCCGGTCCAGTGCCGCCCGATCCCGTTCGACGAGGCGTAGCCATGGCGCACGCCCGAAGCAGCGACGAACTGGTCCTCGGGCCTGTCGCCGCGAAACACCTGGCCGACCTCGAACAGGGCGACGTCGGGAGTGCCGCGGTTGATGTTGGCCTGAGCGGCCGCGACGAGGCCCGGCAGCAGGCTCGGCCGCATGTCGGAGAGATCGGCCGCGATCGGGTTGGCGAGCACGAGCTCGCTCTGGCCGCCGCCGAACAGTTTTGCCGCGTCATTGGTGATGAACGACCAGGTGACGGCTTCCACCATGCCGCGGACGCCGAGCGCGCGCTTGGCGCGGCGGGTGCGCAGCTGCATCGGCGTCAGCACCGGCTTGCGCGGCTCCTCGCCGCGCTCGAACGGCGTCATCGGCACCTTGTCGACGCCGACGATGCGCACGATCTCCTCGACGATGTCGGCCTTGCCCTGCACGTCGGTGCGCCAGGAGGGGATCGCGATCTTCACGACCGGGCCGGTGCCGGCCAGCATGAAGCCGAGCCGGGTCAGGATCAGCTTCACCTCGACCAGCGGCACCTCGATGCCGGCAAGGCGCTTCACTTCGGTGAGCGGGAAGTCGATGACGCGATCCTCGCCGAACTGCTTGCCGACCACGACGTTCTCGGACGGCGTGCCGCCGCAGAGATCCAGCACCAGTCTGGTGGCGAGCTCGAGCCCGGGCACCATGAACGCCGGATCGACACCGCGCTCGAACCGATAGCGCGCATCCGAATTGATGCCGAGCTTGCGGCCGGTCTGCGCGATGTTGATCTCGTTCCACAACGCCGATTCGATCAGCACGTCGGTCGTGTTGTCGTCGCAGCCCGAAGCCTCGCCGCCCATGATGCCGGCAAGCGATTCGACGCCGTGCTCATCCGCGATCACGCAGACATTGCTGTCGAGCGTGTAGGTGCGGCCGTCGAGCGCGAGCAGCGTCTCGCCGTCCCTGGCGCGGCGGACCGTGAGGTTGCCCTGCACCTTCTTGGCGTCGAACACGTGCAGCGGACGCGCGCGGTCGTAGGTCATGAAGTTGGTGATGTCGACCAGCGCGTTGATCGGCCGCAGGCCGATCGAGGTCAGCCGCTTCTGCAGCCACTCCGGCGACGGGCCGTTCTTGACGCCGCGTACCAGCCGCAGCGCGAAGCCCGGGCACAGCGTGGCGTCTTCCACCTTCACCTGGACCGGGCAGGGGAATTCGCCCTTGATCGGCTTGATGCCGGGATCCTTGAACTTGCCCATGTCGGCCGCGGACAGATCGCGCGCAATGCCGTGCACGCCGGTGCAGTCCTGCCGGTTCGGCGTCAAGTTGATCTCGATGGTGGGATCGCCGAGCCCGGCCCAGTCGGCATAGCCCTTGCCGAGCGGTGCGTCGGCCGGCAGCTCCATGATGCCGTCGTGGTCTTCCGAGATCTGCAGTTCGGCCGCAGAGCACAGCATGCCGCGGCTCTCGACGCCGCGGATCGTGCCGATGCCGAGCGTGATGTCCTTGCCGGGGATGTAGGTGCCGGGCGGCGAGAACACGCTGACCAGTCCCGCACGCGCGTTCGGCGCGCCGCACACCACCTGCACCGGCGCGCCGCCGTCGCCGGTGTCGACCATGCAGACCCGCAGCCGGTCGGCATTCGGATGCTGCTCGGCCGAGATCACGCGCGCGATGGTGAACGGCGCAAGCGCCTTCGCCTTGTCCTCGATGTTCTCGACCTCAAGCCCGATCATGGTGAGCTTGTCGGCCAGCTTGTCGAGCGGCTCGTCGGTGTCGAGATGTTCCTTCAGCCAGGAGAGGGTGAACTTCACGGCTGCATGCCTCGGTTCTTGTTGGTGTCTATTGTGATACTTGCGCCGGCGGCAGGGCTCCCTCCCCCCTTGCGGGGGAGGGTTGGGGAGAGGGGTACGCCGCTTGCTCGGAAAGATGTTGTGTCGCGGGTTGCATCAGCAACATCGAAGCAAAAAGGATTCACGGCGGTCTGCCTGCCAGTGATTGCGTTCAGCGCCCGCGGCCACCCCTCTCCCTGACCCTCCCCCGCAAGGGGGGAGGGAACGGAGAGGGCGCGCCGTGGGTCAAGGAGAACCAGACTCACGAACTCAATCCCCCCGCGATGGTCGGGATGTCGAGCGGCTTGAAGCCGTAGTGGTTGAGCCAACGGATGTCGTTCTCGAACAGCTGGCGCAGATCGGCGATGCCGTATTTCAGCATCGTGATGCGGTCGAGGCCCATGCCCCAGGCGAAGCCCTGGTAGACGTCGGGATCGATGCCGCAGGCACGCAGCACGTTCGGGTGCACCATGCCGCAGCCGAGAATCTCCATCCAGTCCTCGCCCTCGCCGAAGCGGATCTCGCCCTTGTCGCGGCGGCACTGGATGTCGACCTCGAGCGACGGCTCGGTGAACGGGAAGAACGACGGCCGGAACCGCATGTTGATGTGGTCGACCTCGAAGAATGCCTTGCAGAACTCGTGCAGGATCCATTTGAGGTGGCCGAGATGCGAACCCTTGTCGATCACGAGGCCTTCGACCTGGTGGAATTGCGGCGTATGCGTCGCATCGGAGTCGATGCGATAGGTGCGGCCCGGGCAGATGATGCGGATCGGCGGCTTCTGGGTCAGCATCGTGCGCACCTGCACCGGCGAGGTGTGGGTGCGCAACAGCATGCGCGAGCCGTCCTGCTTCGGGTTGAAGAAGAAGGTGTCGTGCATCTCCCGCGCCGGATGGCCTTCGGGGAAGTTCAGCTTGGTGAAGTTGTAATCGTCGGTCTCGATGTCGGGACCTTCGGCGATTGCAAACCCCATGTCGGCGAAGATGGTGTTGACCTCGTCGAACACCTGGCTCAGCGGATGGATGCGGCCGGTCTCCGCCGGCGCATCGCGCAGCGGCAGCGTGACGTCGATGGTCTCGGCGGCAAGCCGGGCATCGAGCGCGGTCGCCTTCAGCACGTCGCGCCTGGCCGCGAGCGCCTGCGTCACCGCATCCTTGGCGAGGTTGATCTTCGCGCCTTCGGTCTTGCGCTCCTCCGGCGACATCTTGCCGAGGGTGGCGAGCAAGGCCGAGATCGAGCCCTTCTTGCCGAGGGCGGAGACGCGCACCGCCTCGAGGGCGGCTTCGTCAGCGGCCGAGGCGATCTGGTCGAGGATGGATTGTTCGAGCGTTGCGAGGTCGGACACGGTCAATTCCTGCGCTGAGCATGATCCGGCGGGAAGAGCCGGCTTCCGAACCATGCGCCAAAATTCGGCTGGGTTGTCGCCGCCCGAAGGCCGTAACGTCAAGCAAAAAGCCGGTCATTTCGGGCTTGCGGCCGGCGCATTGAACCGATGCGGAGGCCGAGCTACCCAAGGGGAGTTCAAGGAGGCCCACGCGATGTTGCTGCGATCTTGCCTGGCCGTGCCAGCGGTCCTGTTGATGCTCGGAACGGCGCAGGCCGCGACCGAGGAGTGTCCCGCCAAATCGACCCAGATGGACGACATCATCGCAGAGCTGGAGAAGGCGCCGAGCTGCAACCGCGCCATGAAGGTCTTCGAGGCGTGCGAATACGGCGCCAGCGGAGACGTCCAATTCGGCGAAGTGGTCGAGAAGAAATGCGAGGCGGACTTCATGTCCGGCCTCGGAGCGTCGCAGAAGAAGGCCTATGCCGGCCAGCTCAAGCGCTGTGACCACAAATACGACAACGAAAGCGGCACCATGTACCGCTCGTTCACAGCGTTCTGCCGGGCGATCGTCGCCCAGCGCTTTTCGCAGAAGGCGCTGAAAGCGGGCCCGAAAGCCCGCTAGGATCAGGCTGCCAGCGCGGCCTTGGCCTTCTCGGCGATCGCCTGGAACGCCACCGGCTCGTGGATCGCGAGATCCGACAGCACCTTGCGGTCGACCACGACGCCCGACTTGGACAGGCCGTTGATAAACACGCTGTAGGTCATGCCGAACGGACGGACCGCGGCGTTGATGCGCTGGATCCAGAGCGCGCGGAAGGTGCGCTTCTTGCGCTTGCGGTCGCGGAAGGCGTACTGGCCGGCCTTTTCGACGGCCTGCTTGGCGACGCGGATGGTGTTCTTGCGGCGGCCGTAATAGCCCTTGGCGGCCTTGTAGACTTTCTTGTGCTTGGCGTGAGCGGTCACACCGCGTTTGACGCGAGACATGACGGAAATCCTTGAGATCTAGAAGAGACGGGGCGCCGCGCAGACGCGGCAGGGTTCAAGCGAATGAGCGCGATCAGGCGTTCGGCAAGAAGTACTTCTTGACGTTGTCGCCGTCGGTCTTGAACAGCACGCGGGTGCCGCGGAGCTGACGGATCTGCTTCTTCGTCCGCTTGATCATGCCGTGGCGCTTGCCGCGCTGGGCGTGCATGACTTTGCCAGTGGCAGTCACCTTGAAGCGCTTTTTAGCGCCCGACTTGGTCTTCAACTTGGGCATTTAGCTCTCCTGTGGCACAGCACGAAAATCGCCCCGAGAGGCGTCCGGCCGGCTAAAATGCTCGTTAGAGCGTTGAAAGTGCTAAGGTTTTTTCCGAATTGAAAGAACCTGCACTAGACGTCGCCACGGCAGCCCTTGATCAGCCGGGCGGCGAAGGCCCGGCTTATGACAGAGGATCGGCGGTTTTGCAACGTTTGAAGCGGGAAATCGGGGCCGGAACTGGGCGCCCGTGCTTGGCCTGTAGCCCGGATGAAGCGAAGCGCAATCCGGGGGCAGGTCGGGCCGCGGATGCACCGTTCCCGGATTTCGCGGAGCCTGTCATCGGGCGCGCATTCGCGCGACCCGTTGGCTCCATCCGGGCTACGAAAAACGAAACAACCCGTCAGATCGCCTGACGGGCCGTTCCATTCAACAAAGCGACAAATTCGAATTAGCGCGGCGCCAGCACCATCACGACCTGGCGGCCTTCGAACTTCGCGTCCTGCTCGACCTTGGCGAACTCGGCCACGTCGGCCTTCACCTTGTCCAGCAGCTTGGTGCCGATCTCCTGGTGCGCCATCTCACGACCGCGGTAGCGCAAGGTGATCTTGACCTTGTCGCCTTCCTCGAAGAAGCGCTGCATCGCACGCATCTTCACGTCATAGTCGTGATCGTCGATCATCGGGCGGAGCTTGATCTCCTTGATCTCGACGACCTTCTGCTTCTTGCGAGCTTCGGCGGCCTTCTTCTGCGCGGAATATTTGTATTTGCCGTAGTCCATGATCTTGCAGACCGGAGGACTGACGTTCGGCGAAATCTCGACGAGGTCCATGCCGGCTTCCATGGCCATCTTGATGGCCACCATGGTTTCGACGGTGCCCTTGTTGACACCATCGGCATCGATCAGCTGGATCTGCGCGTTGCGAATCTCATCATTGGTGCGCGGCCCGTCTTTTGCGACTGTGGGCGGGGCTCTATTGGGACGGCGAATGGGTAACTCTCCAAAGTTGTGAAAGGGAGGCGGATATTTTGAAGCAAGACGCTGCGGCGGGCAAGCGAACTCGCTTCTTTATGCGGCAAAACCGTCAATTGCGAGGCATTTTGGCCACGCCCGGCACATATAGCGGGCGCGTCTGCTCCGCAAGGCGTGCCCGCTGCCGTTGACCGCTGCCGCGCGACGATTGAAAAGCAGATGTCTGACACGCGAGTGACCGAACCATGAGCCAAACCGCCGCATCCGGACAGGAACCCGCCTTCATCGAGGTCGGCGAGGGCCGTGAGGCGCGCCGGATCGCGGTGCGCGCCCGTGCCGGCGCCAATCCCGGCCTTTTCTGGCTGGGCGGCTTCAAGTCCGACATGACCGGCACCAAGGCGATCGCGCTCGATGCATGGGCCGCCGAGCATGGCCGCAGCTCGGTCCGGTTCGACTATTCCGGCCACGGCGAATCCGGCGGCGAATTCGCCGACGGCACGATCGGCCGCTGGCTCGAGGAGAGCGTTGCGGTGTTCTCGCAGTTCTGCAGCGGGCCGCAGGTCGTGATCGGCTCCTCGATGGGCGGCTGGATGGCGCTGCTGCTCGCGCGCGAGATCGCCAGACGGGGCAATGCTGGCGGCAACGCAAAGGCACAGCTCGCCGGCCTGGTGCTGATCGCGCCGGCGCCCGACTTCACCGAGGAATTGATGTGGAAGGGCTTCTCGCCCGAGATCCGCGCCGAGATCGAGACCAAGGGCCTGTGGCTGCGTCCGTCCGAATATGGCGACGGCTCGCCCTATCCGATCACCCGCAATCTGATCGAGGAGGGCCGCAACCACCTGCTGCTCGGCAGCAAGATCGACGTCGGCTGCCCGGTGCGCATCCTGCAGGGTGCGCAAGATCCCGACGTGCCGTGGAAGCACGCCTTCGCGCTGGTGCACCGGCTGCCGGCCGAGGACGTGGTGCTGACCATGATCCAGGACGGTGACCACCGCTTGTCGCGGCCGCAGGACATCGCGCGCATCATCGCCGCGGTGGCGGAGATCTGACCACGCCGCCGCCCTTGGAGGGCCGCTGAAGAAGCGGCCACCTCCAGCGACAACGCTTCGCGTTGCGCGGGGGTGACGGCTACGGATAGTGAGGTCATCCCGCGCAAAGGCTTTGCCTTTGTCGCTGGAGGTGCGAGCGCAAGCGAGCCTCGAAGGATGGGCCACATGCACCGGGAGAAACGCCAATGGACACAACGAGCATGCTGCGCGCGTTCTGCGACGCGGTCGAACAGCGCAACGGCAAGGCCTTCGCAAGCCTGTTCACCGAGGACGGCGTCTACCACGACGTGTTCTACGGCGCGTTCGAGGGCCACGCCAAAATCGCCGAGATGATCGACGACTGGTTCTACCGGACCGCGACCGATTTCCGCTGGGTGATGCACGATCCCGTCAGCGACGGCACGATGCTCTACGCGCGCTACACGTTCAGCTACCGCTCGACCCTGCCGGAAGCCAAGGGCGCGCGTGCGATGTTCGAAGGCGTCGCGATCATGCGGCTGCGCGACGGCAAGATCACCTGTTACCACGAGGTCGCCAACACGGCGCCGGCCTTCGTCGACCTGAACTTCGCGCCGGAGCGGATCGCCAAGATCGTCGGCAAGCAGGGCACAGCGCTACGGGCGCGGCCGGAGATGCAGCGGCATTTGGCCGATTAATTCTCCGTCATTGCGAGGAGCGTAGCGACGAAGCAATCCATAGGTCCGCATTCGCGGAAGCATGGATTGCTTCGCTTCGCTCGCAATGACGGCGGTGAGGTCCTACGGCGGCGGCGGGTTGGTCATCGGCTTGCGCTGGGCGAGCGCCGCGACGGTCGAGGTGCCGATCGGGCCCTTCTCGTCATAGAGCCAGCATTCGCCGATTGCGACGCCGTCGGTGGCGTGATGGTTGACGACCTCGAAGCCGATCCAGTTGGTCACCGGCAGACGGTGCAGATAGATCGTGACGTCGCTGTTGATGTAGCCGAGGCCCTGGTCGCCGGCATTGGCGAACGGACTGGCGAAATCCGCGCCGGTCGCGACATGGACGAACGGCGTCATCTTCACGCCGTCGACGAGCTCGCGCACCTCGCTCATCCAGAGCCGGCGCTCGCCGAGCGAGCCCATATGGCCTGTGATCGGCCGCGTCTCCCATTTGCCGTTCATGCCGAGCCGGGGATCACTCGGCTTCGGAATGTCCGCGGGCGCCGGCACCTGCCAGTTCGCCGGCGACCAGACATTACCCGGCGCATTTTCCGTCCTGCGCAACAGCTGACAGGAGGCGCGCGCCATGCTGGTGCCGCCGGAAACAAACTCGGCCTCGATCATCTTGATGCGGAGCCCATCGCGCACCAGCCTGGTCGTCACCTCGATCGGCGTCGTGATGTTGGGCAGCCGGAACATGTCGACCGTCAGCCGCGCCGGGACGAAATCGTCGGAGCCGTGGCGCTCCTCGATGACGAAGGCGAGCAGTCCGATCACGACGCGGCCGTGCAGGGATTCCGGACTCCACGGTCCGTTGGCAACCGATGTCGGCATGAAGCCGTCGCCGTGCCTGGTGAAGAAGGGCTGGTTTGTCATGGCGGGCGACCATGACGGGAACGGCGCGATGAAATCAAGAGGCGGCCGCCGCGCGCCACTCCTGCTGCACGGTGAGATCGGGCTCGCCGCCGGCCCGTGAGGCCAGCGCCGCGAATGCATCGGGGGCGATCAGTTGCGACAGCGCCCACACTGCTGCGCCGCGCACCAGCGGGCTCGCATCGTCGAGCAAGCGCCGCGCTTCGCCGGCGAGCTTTGCATCGCCGGAATTGCCGATCGCGATCAGCACATTGCGGATGAAGCGGTCGCGGCCGATGCGCTTGACCGGCGATTTCGTGAACAGCGCGCGAAACGCAGCATCGTCGAGCCGTGCTAGATCGGCAAGCGCAGGCGCGCGCAATGTATCGCGTGCTGCAAGCTTCTGCTCGCGGCCCGCCTGTGCGAACTTGTTCCACGGGCACACCGCGAGGCAATCGTCGCAGCCATAGATGCGGTTGCCGATGCTTTTGCGGAATTCGTGCGGGATCGGGCCCTTGTTCTCGATCGTCAGATACGAGATGCAGCGCCGCGCATCGAGCTTGTAGGGTGCCGGAAACGCCGCGGTCGGGCAGATGTCCTGGCAGGCGCGGCAGCTTCCGCAATGATCCGTGTCGCTCTCATCGCGCGGCAATTCGGTCGCCGAATAGATCGCGCCGAGAAACAGCCACGAGCCGAATTCGCGTGACACGAGATTGGTGTGCTTGCCTTGCCAGCCGATGCCCGCGGCCTGCGCCAGCGGCTTCTCCATCACGGCCGCGGTGTCGACGAACACCTTCACCTCGTCGCCGGTCATGGCAGCGAGCCAGCGCGCCAGCACCTTCAGCCGCTTCTTGATCACGTCGTGATAGTCGTCGCCCTGCGCATAGACCGAGATAGCGCCATGCGACCGGCGCGCCAGGAGCTTCAGCGGATCATCGTCGGGCCCGTAATTGACGCCGAGCATGATGATCGAGCGCACGCCACCCCACAGCACGCGTGGGTCGGCGCGGCGCTCCGGATTGGCCGCGAGCCAGTCCATGTCGCCATGGCCGCCGGAGCCGAGGAATTCGAGGAAATATTTTCCGGCCTCGCCGGTCGCGTCGGGATCGGTGAAGCCGATCGCATTGAAGCCGAGCGCGCGCGCCTCGCGCTTAAGCGCGGCCTTGAGATCGGAGGGAGAGAGCCGGACCGCATGGTTCAGAAGTCGAGGTCCACATAGGTGCGCGACGCCGGCACCCCCGCCAGCCATTCGCTGAGCAGCGGGCGGAACGACGGGCGGGACTTCACCCGCGCGTACCACGACTTTGCCGCGTCGTCCTCGCTCCATGGCACGTCGCCCAGATAGTCGATCGCCGAGAGATGCGCCGCGGCGGCGAGATCCGCGTAGGTCAGGCGGTCGCCGGCGAGATAGTTCCGCGTCTTCGCCAGCCAGCCGATATAGCTCAGATGATAGCGCACATTGACCTTGGCGGCGCGCATGATGTCAGGCGCCGGCGGGCCGCCGCCATTGTCCTCGCTCATGAAGCGCTTGTAGATCCGCTCGGTCACCAGCGGGTTGGAGGCTTCCTCGAAGAATTTCTCGTTGAACCACGCCATCAGCCGGCGCACCTCGACGCGCTCGGCCGACGACGTCGGCAACAGCCGCCGCTCGCCGGCATCGAGGCCGTGCGTTTCGTCGACATATTCGGCGATGATGGGCGCGCCCGGAATCGGCGGAAAACCCTCGGCGATCAGCACCGGCGTGGTCGCCGCTGGATTGAGCGCCAAAAACGCCTCGCGCCGCTCCCAGACCCGTTCCTCCACCAGGCGCAGATCGAGGCCATACTCGCCGAGCACGAGGCGAATGAAGCGCGAATGCGGACAGAACGGATGGTGATACAGCGTATACATGAAGCCCTTGGTAGTTTCGCGGCGCTTAAGAAACCATCAACCTGTGCGACCTGACCGTGTGATTTGGCCCGGCCGGTTCCGCTCGTCTCTATGTCGCGTCAGCACGCAAACCGGTAGCCACCCCCGCAGATGGTGCGGGTCACAAAAACGCTATAGCTCAGCAAATCGGCCGGGTAACCCATTGTTTGACGATTTTTTGCGATTGCGGCCAATGTGCGAATAAGCGAGAAGAATCCCGTTTTCCACACAGGGCAGGCCACACCATGATGACGGATATGCTGCGGGCGGTGATTCTCGGCATCGTCGAGGGCGTCACCGAGTTCCTGCCGGTCTCTTCGACGGGGCACCTGCTGCTCGCGGAGCGCTTCTTCAATCTCGGCGAAGGCAATTTCTGGAAGAGCTTTGCGATCCTGATCCAGCTCGGCGCGATCCTCGCGATTCTCGTACTCTACTTCTCCAGATTGTGGCGCGTCGCGCTCGGCATGTTCTCCAATCCCGACGACCGCCGCTTCGTGATCGGCGTGCTGGTGGCGTTCCTGCCGGCCGTCGTGATCGGCCTGATCGCCGGCAAATACATCAAGGAATTCCTGTTCAATCCGTGGGTGGTCTGCTTCACGCTGATCGTCGGCGGCGCCGTGCTGCTCTGGGTCGATCAGCTCGATCTCAAAGTGTACGAGGACGACGCGACGCGGTTTCCGCTGCTGATGTATTTCTGGATCGGCGTCGCGCAGTGCCTGGCGATGATCCCCGGCGTGTCGCGCTCCGGCGCCAGCATCGTCGCGGCGATGCTGCTCGGCGCCGACAAGCGCTCGGCGGCGGAGTTCTCGTTCTTCCTCGCGATCCCGACCATGGTCGGCGCGTTCGTCTATGATTTCTACAAGAACCGCGCCGACTTCACGTCAGACAATCTCAGCGTGATCGCGGTCGGCTTCGTGGTGTCGTTCATCACCGCGATGATCGTGGTGCGCGCCTTCCTCAACTTCGTCACCCGCCGCGGCTTCACCTTCTTTGCCTGGTGGCGCGTGATCGTCGGCACCCTCGGCCTGATCGCGCTGGCGATGGGACGGTAACCTCTCTCCGTCGTCCCGGCTCGCGCTGCGCTTGGCCGGGACGACGGGCTGAGAGGTTTGCGCTTACGCGCTCTTCTTCTGGAACTGCCCCGACGCGCGGAAGCGCCAGAGATATTGCGGGGCGACCGCTTCCATCGAATCCGGCGTGATGCCGAGGCCCGCAAACGTCAACCCGGCGGCCTTGGCGGCGTCGGACACCACATTGTCCACGCGCAGCATCGCGACCTGGTCCGGCGTCAGCGTGAACGGGCCGGGCGCGAATTGCAGGACATACGACTGCAGCTTGGCGAGGCCGAAGGGCAGCGGCGCCAGCATGCGGTCGCGCTGGGTGATCCTGAGGATGATCTGCATCACCTCGCGCATGGTCAGCACTTCCGGGCCGCCGAGCTCATACGTGCTGCCTGCCTTCGCCTTGCCGTCCACCGCATCTGCCACGGCGTCCGCGACGTCGGCGACATAGGCCGGCTGCACCGTGTTGACGCCGCCGCCGACCAGCGGCAGCACCGGCGAGATCCGCGCCAGCGCCGCGAAGCGGTTGGTGAATTCGTCCTCCGGCCCGAACAGCAGCGACGGCCGCATGATGGTGGCCGACGGCAGGGCCGCCTGCACCGCCTTCTCGCCATCCGCCTTGGCGCGGAAATAGCTAGAGGTCGAATTCTCGTCGGCGCCGATCGCCGAGACATGGACCATCCGGGCGCCGTTCGCGGCTGCCGCCTTGGCGATGGTCTCGGCGCCCTTCACCTGCACGGCGTCAAAACTCTGCCCGCCGCCCTCGGCCAGGATGCCGACCAGGTTGATGGCGATCTGCGAATCACGCATCGCCGCCTCGACCGAGGCCGGGTAGCGCACATTGGCCTGAACCGCATGAATCTGCCCGACGCGGCCGAGCGGCTGCAGATGGCCGGCCAGTTCAGGCCGCCGCACTGCGACGCGGACCCGGTAATCGCGCTTGCAGAGCGCCCGGACCACGTTCCGGCCCAGAAAACCCGATCCGCCGAAGACCGTGACTGTGGTGTCCAGGTTCGATGCCATGGGGTCCATTCCTGCCGGATTCGAGAGTTTTTGACGTGGGTTAGCCATCTGGCGATACGCCATCGACCCCACCATGTACAGGGTATTCGATTTTTCGTTTCGTGAATTTGACAAGCGCGTAACCGAACCTTACTAACGCGCCCACGCCCAGGTGGTGGAATTGGTAGACGCGCTGGCTTCAGGTGCCAGTGGCTTAACGGCCGTGAAGGTTCGAGTCCTTTCCTGGGCACCACCCCCTCTCATAAGCGATTGAAATCGCTCAGCATCCGCAGGGTGGGTGCGGCGACGCCGTCACCCGCTGCCGCTTCAGGCCGTTCCGGCCCCATGCTCGCGAAGTAGCGCGGCTCTCACACGATCCGCCGCCCCGCGCGGCGCGCGATCGGCTTCTGCACGAAATACATCGCAATCATCGAGATCATCGAGCTCGCCACGACGACGTAGCCGATCCGGTCGAAATGCAGCAGCGAGCCGTCCGGATTCTCGGCGACGATCGCGGCTGCGACCACCGAGCCTAGGCCGCCCGAGAGTTGCTGCACCGAGGCCGAGACCGCGCTGAACGATCCGCGCTGGCTGGCGTCGGGGATCGCCGACATCAGCGCCTGCGACGGGATCATGCGCGAGAAGATGCCGACGAACATCAGCACATTGACCACGATCGCGGTCAGTAGCGAGACGTGGCCGAGATTGGTGTAGGTCAGCACCATGATCACGGTCACCACGCAGCCGAACGCAAAGGTCGGATATTTGCCGAACCTGTCGGCGGCGCGGCCGACCAAGGGTCCCATGATGATGCTGAACAGGCCGGAGACCAGATAGATCGTCGGCAGATGCGCGATGTCGATGCCGAGATTGTGCACGGTGAAGGCGCTGCCGAACGGCATCAGCATGAAGCCGCCAGTCGCCAGCAGCGTCGTCACCAGGAAGGCCAGCGTGTAGCGCGGCTGGCCGACGGTCGCGATCAGATGGCGGAACGGATTGCTGTCGTGCTGTAGCTTGAGATGCGCGGTGACCGGCTCCATGAACAGCGCAACCGCAGCGATCGCCGCGATCGACAGGCCGACGATGGCGACGAAGCAGATGTGCCAGTTCCAGTGATTGGCAAGGAAGAGTCCGGCCGGCACGCCGAGCACCTGGCTCGCGGCGAATGCGGTCTGCAGCACGCCCATCGCGCGGCCGCGCTGTTGCAGCGGAAACAGGTCGGTGACGATGGCGAGCACGACGGAGCCGATCACGCCGCCGAACAGGCCGGTGACGATGCGGCCGAGCAGCAGCACGTGGAAATTCTGCGCCAGCGCGCAGAGCACGGTGCCGAGCATGAAGCCGACATAGAAGAACAGCAGCAGCCGCTTGCGGTCGAAGCGATCGGCAAAGCCGGCGGCGAGGATGCCGGAAATGCCGGCGGCGAAGGCATATGCGGAGACCGCGACACCGAACTGCCCGGCCGTGATGTTGAGCGAGGGCATCAGGATGGCGCCGAGCGGCGACATGATGATGAAGTCGAGGATCAGGGTGAACTGCGTGAAGGCAAGCAGCGCGATCAGGAAGGATTGATAGCGCGTAAAGCCGCGTACCTGCGGCTCGTCGTCGATCGGCGCGGCGATGGTCTGTTCCGACATAGGACTCATTCGTGATGATGCAAAGGGGCGCGAGCGGCTGCGCAGAGATAGGGTCACCGCTCGCGGATTTCATCGGCGCCGAAACGCAAAAAATTGCGCGGAAGTGTGATCGGAAACCGCAAAATTTCCCGTCATTCATATGGGGATCGCGCGGCGTCCGATCATCCCATGTCTGATCGTTTGAATTGCAGCGTGATCCAAATGCAACAGAGTTCGCGCGATGTCGGGCCGCCGTCTCGGGATATGGCAGCAGCCGGGCGGAAAACCCGCACCTGGACGGCTAGGAGACGGCCTATCCGCTCGCATCCCCGACGTTTGGGGGCTAGTGTCGCCTGTCGAATCGATCCGAGACCCGAGGCCTTCATTCATGACCATCCGCCTGCATCGCGGCGATCTGCCCGATCTCACCCGCTACACCGATTCCGTTGCGATCGACACCGAGACCATGGGGCTGCATCCGCATCGCGACCGGCTCTGTGTAGTGCAGATGTCGAACGGCGACGGCACCGCCGACGTGATCCAGATTCCGAAGGGGCACACCGATTCGCCGAACCTGAAGGCGCTGCTCGCCAATCCTGCGATCACCAAGATCTTCCATTTCGCGCGGTTCGACGTCGCGGTGCTCTACAACACCTTCGGCGTGATGCCGGCGCCGGTCTATTGCACCAAGATCGCCTCGCGCCTGTCGCGCACCTACACCGACCGCCATGGCCTGAAGGATCTGGTGCGCGAGGTGCTGAACGTCGAGCTGTCGAAGCAGCAGCAGTCGAGCGATTGGGGCGCGCAAAGCCTGAGCGAGGCCCAGCTTGCCTATGCCGCCTCCGACGTGCTGCACCTGCATGCGCTGCGCGACAAGTTGAACGTGATGCTGGCACGCGAGGGACGCACTGATCTCGCCAAGGCGTGCTTCGATTTCCTCCCCGCCCGCGCCAGGCTCGATCTCGACGGCTGGGAGGCCGAGGACATCTTCGCCCATTCATGATTCCGCCCGTTCATGCTGGGCGCGAATTCGTCGCTGCGGGGCCATTTCCGCCCCGTTTCGGCCAAACTGTTCACGCGTGGTCTCCCTGCGGGGGCGCGACGCGAGGTCCGGGCTGCATATTTGGGCGGCTCCGGCTAGAATAGGGGCAATTTCGCGCCTCTGGAGCTCAGGTGAATTCGGTTCAGAATCCAGCCTATGTCACTGGCCTCGAGGCGCGCTTTGCCGCTGCCGCGCGGCACAGCCGCATGGTGCGGATCCTGCGCGTCGCGGTGCCTGCGGTCGTGGGCCTCGCGATGGCCTCGATCATCTTCGTCTCGGTCTACAATCCATTCCGCGAAATGATCCCCAAGCTCCCGGTCGAGATGGACAACCTCGTGGTGTCGGGCACCAAGATCACGATGGAATCGCCGCACATCGCCGGCTTCTCGGCCGATGGCCGGCCCTATGAGATGTGGGCCAAGGCGGCGATCCAGGACGTCACCGATCCCGACCATGTCGAGCTGAAGACGATCCGCGCCAAGGTGGCGCAACAGGATCAGTCGACGGTGACGATGGATGCGCGCACGGGCTTCTTCGACAACAAGAAGCAGCTGCTCGACCTGCGCCAGGATATCTTCCTGCAGTCGTCCACCGGCTATGAGGCCAAGCTGACGCAGGCCTTCGTCGACATCAACAAGGGCAACGTCTCGTCGGACGAGCATGTCGACGTCAAGCTGCTCGAGGGCACGCTGACATCAGATCGCCTCAGGATCTACAACAGCGGCGAGCTGGTGCGGTTCGAAGGCAATGTCGTGATGTATCTCGACAAGCTCGGCGACAACAATCCGAGTCCGCCTGCCGAGGCCGCGCCACCGCCACCTCCGCCGCCACCGAAGGCGCGCAAATCCGCCAACACGAAATGAATTTGATGATGAGACGTTTTCCGCACGGCTTCGCAATCGCGGCCTTTCTGCTCACGCTGTTTGCAGCCGGCGCTGCGTCCGCGCAGGGTTCGATGTCGGGCGTTCCCAACGCCATGCAGGGCTTCTCGCAGAATCGCGACCAGCCGATCCAGATCGAGGCTGCCGCGCTCGAGATGCGGGACAAGAAAAAGGAGGCGACCTTCTCCGGCAATGTGAAGGTTGTGCAGGGCGACACCACCATGACCTCGAAGGTGCTGGTGGTGTTCTACGAGGATAAATCGACCCAGGCGCCGGCGCCTGCGCCGGCAGCCACCAAGGGTGCCGCCGCCAAGGGCGCCGCGCCGATGCAGTCGGCAACCCCGGGCCCCGGCGGCGCGTCCTCGATCAAGCGGCTGGAGGCGAAGGGCAACGTCGTCGTCACCCAGAAGGACCAGGTCGTCACCGGCGAGACCGCGATCTTCGACACCAAGACCAACCTGATCACCATGCTCGGCGGCGGTGGCGGCCAGGTGGTGCTGACCCAGTGCCAGAATGTGCTGCGCGGCGACCGCCTGCTGGTCGACATGACCACCGGCGTCTCGCGGGTGGAATCCGACAGCGGCAAGGTGCAGGGCCTGTTCATCCAGTCGCAGGGCGGACAGAGCGGCAAGGGCGGCTGCGGCACGCCGGCCGCCCCCGGCACGGCCCCAGCGGCCCCGTCACCGCTTCAACTGCTGCCGGGTAGCAAGTCGAAATAAGCGCCGCCGGCGCGAGGATCGTCATGCCGATGCTGGTTTCGCGCGCCGCACTCGTCGCTCTCCTCGCCCTGATGGCGTGCGACACCGCGCGCGGACAGGGCACTGCGTCGGTGCCCAACGCCATGCAGGGTTTCGCGCAGAACCGCAACCAGCCGGTCAAGATCGAGGCGGCTGTGCTCGAAATGCGTGACAAGAAGAAGGAGGCGACTTTCTCCGGCAATGTGAAAGTCACTCAGGGCGACACCACCATGACCTCGAAGGTCCTGGTCGTGTTCTACGAGGACAAGTCGACCCAGCCGCCGGCGACTGCGCCGAGCTCCACCGCAGCCAAGGGCCCGCCGCCGCAATCGGCAACGCCCGGCCCCGCCGGCGCATCCTCGATCAACCGGCTGGAAGCGAAGGGCGATGTCGTCGTGACCCAGAAGGATCAGGTCGTCACCGGCACGACCGCGATCTTCGACACCAAGACCAATCTGATCACCATGCTCGGCGGCGGTGGCAGCCAGGTGGTGCTGACCCAGTGCCAGAACGTTGTGCGCGGCGATCGTCTGCTCGTGGACATGACGACCGGCGTCTCGCGCGTGGAAGCCGACAACGGCAGGGTGCAGGCCAAGGTCGTTCAGGGCCAAGACTGCGACGGCGCGCCGGCCGCGACCATCCCCGTAAGCCCCCCGTCAGCTTCCGCCAAGCCATCAAAATCAAGATGAATCAATGCATTAGATAATATTTTGCGGCCGCGAGGTTGAAGCGCGCGGGGCGAGACTGTATCTACTCCAGCGGCCCGGCCGAACGATATGCCTTCGAGGGGGAGTTGTTGGCCGGGACAGGGGCATCCATTCATTCAAGGCGCGGGTGATCGCGCTTTGCCGTGTTGTTTGAGCATAATCTCCGCGCAGAGGCGTCCGCTTTTGCCGCGAGGGAAGGCCGGTATCCAGGTTTCCGGCGCATGCTTGCGGGTACGCGTGCGAATCGATAGGTCCGCAGGCAAAGTCGCGGGATCACCGTGAAAGGCTGAAGCGAAGCGGGGATGGTGGATTTTCTCGGCATGTTCCGGCGGCGCTCTGCGAAACGCAGCTCCGGATTTGCGCGCTCGCATGACGACATCACGGCGCTCGGCGACCAGTTCGGCGAGATGCTGACGTCGCCGGTGCGTGACGCGCCGCCGATGGCGCGCGCCGCCTCGGTTCCTGCCGCCGAGCTGCCGCGATCCCAGCCCGCAGCTGCGCCCGCTCCGGCGCGGGCAAGGCCAGCCAGGAACAGCGCCCCGGCGGCGCCGCAGCTGATCAAGCGGCCGGGCTACCTGGCTGTGCATAGCGTGGAAAAGAGCTTCGGCAGCCGCCAGGTCGTGCGCGGCGTCAGCATCTATGTGCGCCGCGGCGAGGCCGTCGGCCTGCTCGGGCCGAACGGCGCCGGCAAGACCACGGTGTTCTACATGATCACGGGCCTGATCAAGGCCGATCGCGGCGCGATCGAGCTCGACGGCCACGACGTCACCAAGCTGCCGATGTATCAGCGCGCACGTCTCGGCATCGGCTATCTGCCGCAGGAAGCGTCGATCTTCCGCGGCCTGTCGGTCGAGCAGAACATCCGCGCGGTGCTCGAGGTCGTCGAGCCCTCGAAGAAGAAGCGCGAGCACGAGCTGGATTCGCTGCTCGATGAATTCAACATCACGCGTCTGCGCAAGAGCCCGTCGATCGCGCTGTCCGGCGGCGAGCGCCGCCGCGTCGAAATCGCGCGCGCGCTGGCGACGCGGCCCAATTACATGCTGCTCGACGAGCCGTTCGCCGGCATCGACCCGATCGCGGTCGGCGACATCCAGGACCTCGTCCGCCATCTCACCAACCGCGGCATCGGCGTGCTGATCACCGACCATAACGTCCGCGAGACGCTCGGCCTGACCGACCGTGCCTACATCGTCTATGCCGGTGAGATCTTGACTGAGGGAAGCCCGGAGGAGATCGTTAACGATCCCGATGTACGTCGGCTTTACCTTGGCGAGGAATTCCGCCTGTAGCGCATGATCCGCCAAAGTGTGAAGCGGTTTGGCGATAAGATCATGCGCTAATTAAAGAATCTGACGCGCGATCGGACGCAAAACCGGGCGTCCACTTTTGCTGATCGCGCTTACCCCAAATTTTGCGTCCGTCAAGCCGTGTACAAGGGCTTCGGACTAAGATAAGCAAGAATCGAGCCAACTTTTTGGAATCGATCTTGCCTCCATGGCGCTGACGCAAAGACTAGAGTTCCGCCAGTCGCAGTCGCTGGTGATGACGCCGCAGCTGATGCAGGCGATCAAGCTGCTGCAGCTGTCGAACCTGGACCTGTCGGCCTTTGTCGAGGAAGAGCTGGAGCGCAACCCGCTGCTGGAGCGGGCAGCCGACGGACCGGAACCGCCGGTCGCCGGCGAGCCGGCCATGGAGCGGCAGGACTACGGCGATTCCGATGGTTCCTCCAGCTACGGTGACGATGGCGACGGCTCCGACACGGCCGCAGGCTCGGGCGGCGAAGCCGCTTTCGAGCCTGGCCAGGAGGAGTGGCTGAACCGCGACCTCGGCACCCGCGCCGAGATCGAGCAGACGCTCGATACCGGTCTCGACAATGTGTTCTCGGAGGAGCCGGCGGAGGCGGCCGCGCGCGCCGCGCAGGACGCGCCACCCTCGGTCTATACCGAATGGGGTGGCGGCGCCTCCAGCGACGACGAATACAATCTCGAAGCCTTCGTGGCCGCCGAGCTGACGCTCGCCGATCACCTCGCCGAACAGCTCGCGGTGGCGTTCTCGGCGCCGGCGCAGCGCATGATCGGGCAGTATCTGATCGACCTGGTCGACGATGCCGGCTACCTGCCGGCCGATCTCGGCCAGGCCGCCGAACGGCTCGGTGCGTCGCAGCAAGCGGTCGACGAGGTCGTCGCCGTGCTGCAGAAATTCGATCCACCGGGTGTCTGCGCGCGAAACCTGAGCGAGTGCCTGGCGATCCAGCTGCGCGAGCTCGATCGCTACGACCCAGCGATGCAGGCGCTGGTCGAGCATCTCGATCTGCTCGCCAAGCGCGACATCGCCGGCCTGCGCAAGCTGTGCGGCGTCGACGACGAAGACATCACCGACATGATCGCCGAGATCCGCCGGCTCGATCCCAAGCCCGGCCTGAAGTTCGGCACCTCGCGGACGCAGACCATGGTGCCCGACGTCTATGTGCGTCCGGGTCCCGACGGCGGCTGGCACGTCGAGCTCAACAGCGACACTCTGCCGCGCGTTCTGGTCAACCAGACCTATTACTCTGAGCTGTCGAAGACGATCCGCAAGGACGGCGACAAGTCGTACTTCACCGACTGCCTGCAGAACGCGACCTGGCTGGTGCGCGCGCTCGATCAGCGCGCCCGCACCATCCTGAAGGTCGCGACCGAAATCGTCCGCCAGCAGGACGGATTCTTCACCTATGGCGTCGCGCACTTAAGGCCGCTGAATCTGAAGGCAGTCGCGGACGCGATCCAGATGCATGAATCGACGGTGTCGCGCGTCACCGCCAACAAATACATGGCGACCAATCGCGGCAGTTTTGAATTGAAGTATTTTTTCACCGCGTCGATCGCGTCCGCCGACGGCGGAGAGGCGCATTCGGCCGAGGCGGTGCGTCACCACATCAAGCAGCTGATCGACGGCGAGGCGCCGTCGGCGATCCTGTCCGACGACACGATCGTGGAACGTTTGCGCGCCTCGGGCATTGATATCGCCCGCCGCACCGTCGCGAAGTACCGTGAGGCGATGCGGATACCATCCTCGGTGCAGCGCCGCCGTGACAAACAGAGCATGCTCGGTAATGCCCTTTCGGCTCCTGCCTCCTCGCCCGACCGCTCGCGCGATACAGCCCCCGTTTAGGTTACTTCTTGAGGATGGCCCCGTCCGAGTACGGACAGGTCCATGCCCTCGTTGCGTTCGCGTCAAATCGCGATAGTCTCAACCTTTCCAGGTCGAGCAACGTCCAGAAAGGAAGGTAACCGGAATCCAGCAACCATCATGCTCCTGCAAGACTGACCGAGGCATCCCAGCAATTGAGGCATCAAATGACCCTTCGAATCTCGGGAAAGAGCATCAGCATCGGCGAGGCGCTTCGTGCGCGCGTCAGCGACCGCACCGACGAGGTCCTGCGAAAGTATTTTGATGGCAACTATTCCGGTCACATCACGCTGAGCAAGGATGGCTTCGGCTTCCGAACCGACTGCGCGCTGCATCTGGATTCCGGGATCACGCTGGAGGCCGAATCCAACGCCGCCGACGCCTATGCCAGCGCGGACGCCGCGCTCCTGATGATCGAGAAGCGCCTGCGCCGCTACAAGAGCCGGCTCAAGGATCGCTCCGCCCGCAAGACCTATGCCGCGACCGCTGCGCTTGCCGAATTGAACGGCGTCGGGCTCGACGCGCCAAGTTATGTCATCGAGGCGCCCGAGAACGAGGACGAGGTCACCGAATACAGCCCTGTCATCATTGCCGAGGCAACCACCGCGCTGAAGCGGCTGTCGGTCAGCGAGGCCGTGATGGAGCTCGATCTGACCGGCGCCTCCTGCCTGGTGTTCCAGCATGGCGGCAGTGGCCGGTTGAACATCATATACCGCCGTACGGACGGCAATGTCGGCTGGGTCGATCCGCCTGCGGTGAGCCCCTGAGGATAGTTGGCAGATGGCATTGACGTCGGAAGCCAGCCCTGCTTATGGTCCGCCGCCTCCAGGAACAAGGGGGGCGGAACAGGGTTCGCAGGTGTTGGCACCGCCGATACGTTGGAGTAGAAGCCCTGCCAAATGGACCCGGGCTAAGCCCGCATCCCACCTCATCTTCTTGACGCCGCCGCTGTAAAGCCTATTTCGCAACCTGACGGTCATTCACCTCGGAACGTCCCAATGCCGATTACCGATCTGGTCGCACCCGAGGCGATACTTCCGGCTTTGAAAGTCATCAGCAAGAAGCAGGCGCTGCAGGAACTCGCCGCGCGTGCTTCGGCGCTGACCGGCCAGAACGAGCGCGCGATCTTCGAGGTGCTGCTGCAGCGCGAGAAGCTCGGCACCACGGCGGTCGGCTACGGCGTCGCCATTCCGCACGGCAAGCTGCCCAAGCTGGAGAAGCTGTTCGGCTTCTTCGCCCGCCTCGAGCGCCCGATCGATTTCGAGGCGATGGACGGCCAGCCGGTCGACCTGATCTTCCTGCTGCTGGCGCCCGAAGGCGCCGGCGCCGATCATCTCAAGGCGCTGGCGCGCATCGCCCGCCTGCTGCGCGACCAGGACGTCGCCAAGAAGCTGCGCGCCTCGCGCGACGCACAGGCGATCTACTCGGTGCTCGCGCTGCCGCCGGCGAGCGCGGCGTAATCATCCGCGTCAGCGAATTCATTCGCGCAACTGTCATTCGGAAATGGTCTGTTCGTCACGCGAAGGCGCAGGCGAGCGCGCGGTCGAACACTTTCAGTCCGTAGCCCGGATGAAGCGAAGCGCAATCCGGGACTCTCACGGCTGGCGCGAATCCCGGATTTCGCTGCGCTCCATCCGGGCTACGAAGTACTGGAACGTCTCAGCAGATCGTCGGCAGCAGACGGCGGACTTCGTCGAGCAGATCCGGCACGGCCTTCTCGTCATTGGCGAGATGCCTGAGCAGCGCGCTCTGGAACAGGCCGTCGAACAGCGCATAGAGCGCGGCCGGAGACGATGCCGGCTTCTTGTTGCCGAGTTCGGCATAGCGCGTGGCGATCCGCCAGATCATCGCTTCCAGGCTCTTGTCGATCTCGAGCACGTCCTTGCGAAACGCGGGTTCGAACATCGCTTGTGAGCGCAGATCGTACCAGAGCCGGTGCATGCGCGCTTCGTCCCGCAACGTCGCCGCGAGCTTGGCGAGGAAGCCTTCGGTCAATTCGTCGCGGCTTTGCGCCGTCGTCACCACTTCGTCATAGCGCGTCACGCATTTCGCCTTGTAGTGACGGACGCAGCAGCAGATCAGATCGAGCTTGTCGCTGAAGTAGTAGTGAAACACGCCGTGCGTGAAGGCGGAGTTCTGTGCGATCTCGCGCAGGCTGGTGCGCGCGAAGCCGAGCTCGCCGAGCGTCTCCAGCGCGGCCTCCGCAAGCTCGATGCGCCGTGCGTTGAACTTCTCGTCGCGCAGCGTCTCGGTCGCCACAGCCACGCGTTGGGCCGCTCCTGTCGCTTGCCGCGCCATCCCGTGCCTTCCCTCTGTCTCTTCCGTTCAGCGACTATACCGCGGCGACCGCGGCGCGCTCCATCCCTTCACATCATCCTCTTTGACATTTGTCAAATTCAGGCTTGACAAGTGTCAAGTTCCTGGACGAGGGTTGGCGAAATAATTTGGACAACCGTCAAGACGGCTGACCAATCGATCAACAGGAGGAAATGCACCGCCAGGGGCGCGCCATGCTGCGCCCCGCCGACGCCGGCCGCGACCACCAATGCGCTTCGAATGCGCAGGCGTGCCGGCCCGCACTGCCGATCTCAGCAGCACCAGAAATCACCAAGCAAAGGGAGGACTACGTCATGAGTGGGAAGAGCCTTGAAGGCAGGAAAGCCCTGGTCACCGGCGGCGCCCGGGGGATTGGCGCAGCCATCGCGCAGGCGCTGGCGCGCTCCGGCGCCGCGGTCATGATCGGCGATATTCTGGACGATGCCGGCAAGGCCACCGCCGCCGAGATCGCCAAGGCCGGCGTCAAGACCGGCTTTGCAAAGCTCGACGTCACCGACGACGCGCAATGGGAGAGGGCCGCCGCCGCAACGGTCGAAACCCTCGGCGGCTTCGACATCCTGATCAACAATGCCGGCATCGAGATCACCTCGCTGGTCGCGGACATCAAGGCCGAGGATGCGCGCCGGATGTGCGACGTCAACATCGTCGGCACCGTGCTCGGCATGAAGCACGCCTTCCGTGCGATGCGGCCGGGCGGCGCCGCCGGCAAGGGCGGCGCGGTGGTCAACATCGCATCCGTCGCGGCGACGATCGCTTTCCCGAGCATCGCCGTCTATTCCGGCACCAAATCCGCGGTCGATCGCATGACGCGGGTCGGTGCGATGGAGGCCGGCAAGCTCGGCTATGGCGTGCGCGTCAACTGCATCTATCCCGGCCTGATCCCGACCGACATGGGCCTGCAACTCGCCAATGACATCGTGAAGATCGGCCTTGCGCCCGACGTCAATGCCGCCGTCGGCTCGGTGGTGGAGCAGACGCCGCTCGGCAAGCTCGCGGAGGTCTCCGACATCGCCGACGCCGCGGTGTTCCTGTGCTCGAACGATGCCCGCTTCATCACCGGCATCGGCCTGCCGGTCGATGGCGGCATGGGCATGTAGCAACGAAGCCGACAACAAGCATTTCGGAGGATCGCAATGAGCGAGAAGAAGCCCGTCATCGTCTATGGCGCGTCCGGCTACACCGGCCGGCTGGTCTGCGAATATCTGCGTGAGTACAACATCCCCTTCATCGCCGCCGGGCGCAGCGCCGACAAGCTCAACGCCGCGATGAAGTCGAACGTGGCCGGCATCGAGACCGCCGACTATGAGGTGGTGACGGTGCCGCATACCGTCTCGGCGCTCACCGAATTGTTCAAGGGCGCCTCGGTGGTGCTCAACACCGTGGGCCCGTTTGCCAAGTTCGGCGTCGAGGTGGTGCAGGCTTGCCTTGCTGCCAAGTGCCACTACACCGACACGACCGGCGAGCAGGACTGGCTGATCACGCTCGAGCAGGAGTTCGGCGCG
This sequence comes from Bradyrhizobium sp. INPA03-11B, assembly GCF_040446015.1. NCBI lineage: Bacteria > Pseudomonadati > Pseudomonadota > Alphaproteobacteria > Hyphomicrobiales > Nitrobacteraceae > Bradyrhizobium > Bradyrhizobium sp. INPA03-11B. The sequence goes on along the minus strand of NZ_JASGSR010000019.1, from coordinate 57,324 downwards.
AAGTTCGGCAACGCCGGCCTGCTGCTGGCGCCGGGCATCGCGCAGATGTACACCACCGGCGAGATCGCCGCGCAGCTGTGCCTGGAGACGCCCGGCCTCGACACGCTCGATATCGCAGTGTTCTGGGGCGGCAGCCCGACCATCGCCTCGACGCAGACCATCCTGGTCAACGCCGCGATGGCCAAGGCCTACTACCTCGAGCAGAACAAGTACGTCGAGCATCAGCCCGATGCCGGCCTCTACAACCTCGCAATCCCCGGCCAGCACGAGCTGGCGCTGGCGCTGCCCTGGGGCGGCACCTCGCACCCGGTGTGGTTCAAGCGCGATCCGCGCGTGGCCAACGTGAAGGTGCTGGGCGGCGTGTTCAACCGCGCGCTGATGCTGGGCGTGCCGCAGATCGTCGCCGCCGCGCTGGAGGCGACCAAGGACATGAAGCCCGACGAGCGCTACGCCGCGCTGGCGCAGACCGCGGCCGGCGTGATGAACAGCATGCCGCCGCGCGAGAATCCGCGCGTCAACAAGTCGCTGGATTCGGTGTATGCCTCCGGCCCGCTGGGGCGCGCGCACTGCGTCATCTATGGCAACAGCAACTACAAGCAGACCGGCATGCTGCAGGCCTTTGCCGCGGCGTACCTGCTGCAGCAGTCGCCCAAGCGCGTGGGCTTCGCCTCCGGCTGCCAGGCGTTCGGCCATCACGAACTGCTCGGGCAGCTGCGCAGCTTCGGCCTGGTCGGCAAGCCGGTCCTGACCGTGCACGACTAAGCTTGAGCCCCGATCGGATCGGGGCTCAACACTCCGCTCCCTGAAGCGTTTTCGTCAAGCGGACTGGTATCTGCCCTGCTCGAAAACGCACTATCCGCGGGTGGCGCAGTCGCGCGTCACCCGCGCCTCTTGCGAGACCCGCCATGCGCTTCATCGACTATCTCGACAAGGGCGCCTCGCTCGGTGCCGACGCGCCGTGCCTCACCATGGATGGCCGCGACCTCAGCTATGGCGAGGTGCAGCGGCTGAGCTACCGGATCGCGCGCGGGCTCGAGCGCTCGGGCATCGCGCCCGGCGACAAGGTCGCGATCCTGTCCGGTAACGATCCGCTCGCCTTCGCCTGCGTGTTCGGCATCTCGCGTGCTGCCGCCGTGTGGTGCCCGATCAATCCGCGCAACGAGGCGGCCGAGAACAAGTTCATCCTCGACCAGTTCGATTGCAACCTGCTGCTGTTTCATTCCAGCTTCGCGCCGATGGTCGAGGCCGTCAGGCCGGACCTGCCGAAGCTGCGCGCGCTGGTCTGTCTCGATACCGAATTGCCGTTCGCGCCGTCATTCGACCGTTGGCTCTCCGGGCTCGCTGACGATCACTATCAACGCGACACGATCGACGACCTCGCGATGATTCCCGGTACCGGCGGCACCACCGGCAAGCCGAAGGGCGTGATGCTGTCGGGGCGCAACATCGAGGCGATGACCGCGCTGACCCTGATGGGCTACCCGTTCAAGGGTCGTCCGGTCTATCTCGCGCTGGCGCCGCTCACGCATGCCGCCGGCGTGTTGTGTGTCCCGATCATGACGCTCGGCGGCCGCGTCGTGATCATGCACCACCCTGATATCGGCGAGTTCCTGGCGCTGATCGAGCGCTACCGCGTCACTCATACCTTCCTGCCGCCGACCGTGATCTACATGCTGCTCGATCATCCCGGGCTCGACGCGGCCGATCGCAGCTCATTGCAGTGCTTCTGGTATGGCGCTGCGCCGATCTCGGCGACGCGTCTCGCGGAAGCATTGCAGCGGATCGGGCCGATGGCGCAGCTGTTCGGCCAGACCGAGGCGCCGATGATGATCTCGATGATGCCGCCCGCCGATCACTACAATCCGGATGGCAGCATCGCGATGGAGCGGCTTGCGTCGGCCGGGCGGATCGGTCCGCTGGTGCAGGCCGGCATCATGGATGGCGACGGCAAGCTGTTGCCGGCGGGATCGCGCGGCGAGATCGTGGTGCGCGGCTCGCTCGTCATGGAAGGCTACTACAAGAACCCGGAGGCCACGCGCGAAGCATCACTGCATGGCTGGCACCACACCGGCGACATCGGCTACATCGATAGCGATGGCTACCTCTATATCGTCGATCGCGCCAAGGATATGATCATCACCGGCGGCTTCAACGTCTATTCGATCGAGGTCGAGAACGCGTTGCGCGCCCATGAGGCGGTGCAGGATTGCGCTGTGATCGGATTGCCCGACGACAAATGGGGCGAGCGCATCGTCGCCGTGGTGCAGCCGCGCGTCGGCCACACCGTCGATGCGATTGCGCTGACCGCATTCGTCAAGCAGCAGATCGGCAGCATCAAGACGCCGAAGCAGATCGAGGTCTGGGACGATCTTCCACGCTCCAAGGTCGGCAAGGTGCTGAAGCCGGACATCCGCGCGCGACTGACCTGAGCGTTCGATCAGTTGGCGTAAGCCACAGACCAAGGTCGAATTTACCGGGCGGACCGAAGGGCTAGATTTCGGTCTGCAAGACCGTGTCACAAGGGATGTCGTACTCCCGCGATGGCGATCGGTTGGGCCGCTCGCGATCCAAGGACCGGCTTCCCGGGGCCCTGCATGGGCGCGACCCGCGCATTGGCGACGCCGCCCCAACCAAACTGGCAATCGGGCATCGATAGCATCGTCCACCGCCCTGGACGGTGGCGCAACGCATTCCAGAAGGCCGAATATGTCGGCCAGGGAGATGCACATGACGACATTGGACATTGCAGTCACCCCACTGCCGGAAGCCGAGCATCAGGCGCAATTGCGTCGCGCATTGATCGCCAGCACGGTGGGCACCACCATCGAATGGTACGACTTCCTGCTTTACAGCACGGTGACCGGGCTCGTGTTCGGCAAGCTGTTTTTCCCGAAGTCCGATCCTCTTGTCGGCGTGCTGGAGGCGTTCGCGATCTACACGGTGGGCTTCATCGCGCGGCCGATCGGTGCCGCGATCTTCGGCCATTATGGCGATCGCATCGGCCGCAAGGCCACGCTGATCGCAACGTTGCTGCTGACCGGACTTGCCACTGCGGCCGTCGGCCTCGTCCCCACCTATGACCAGATCGGCATCTGGGGTGCGGTGATCCTGACCGTCATCCGTTTCATCCAGGGCGTTGGCGTCGGCGGCGAGTGGGGCGGCTCGGTGCTGCTCTCGATGGAGTGGGCGCGCACCAACCAGCATCGCGGCTTCATCACCTCATGGCCGCAGCTCGGCGGTCCCGCCGGACTGTTGCTCGCGAACATAGCGGTGCTGGTGTTCAGCCGTCTGTCCGGCGATCAATTCCTGGTTTGGGGCTGGCGCATCCCGTTCCTGCTCAGCCTCGTGATGATCGCCATCGGGCTCTACATCCGGCTCGGCATCATGGAGACGCCGACGTTCCGCCGGATCGTGGCCGAGAACCGTGTCGCACGGGTCCCGGTGATCGAGGTGATCAAGCGTCAGCCGCGCTCGATCATCCTCTCGGCGCTGGCGCGAATGGTCGAACAGGCGCCGGCCTATATCTATCTGGCTTTTGTCTTCGCCTACGGCACCCAGGTGATCCATCAGGACCGCGACTTCCTGCTGGTCTGCTTGATCTGCGCCGGCACCATCGAGCTCTTCACCATCCCGCTGGCCGGGCACCTGTCGGATCGCGTCGGGCGCAAGCGCCTCTACACGATCGGCGCGGTCCTGACCGGGCTGTTCGGCTTTGCGTATTTCGCCATGCTGAACACCGGCACGCCGTGGTTGATCTTCATCGCCATCGTGCTGTCATTCGTACCGCACGCCTTGACGTATGGACCGCAGGCGGCCCTGATTGCCGAGTGCTTCACGCCGCGGCTGCGCTACAGCGGCTGCTCGATCGGCTACCAGCTCTCCTCGGTGATATCAGGCGGACCGGCGCCGCTGATCGCCACCGCGCTGCTCGCGGCCACCGGGTCAGGTTATGCGATCGCGCTCTACATTCTGTTCTGCGCGGTCGTCAGCATTGCCGCGACCGCTATGATGCCCGACTACACCAACAAGGACATTTCCGAGGAGCACGACAGACCTTGATCGAATGATCCGTGACCGACGGATGGAACGCGGCCGGCGCCTATTGACAAGCGAGCACCGGGGAAGACGATGGGCGCATCGTTGCGCATGCGACCCTACGGATTCACTGATGTCCCGCGACTTTCGCCTTGATCGCGTTCCCGTCGACGTTCTCGCTTACGAGCTTGCCGAAGAGAGAGCGAGTGCGCTCGGCCGGATGGGTCGCGCGCTGGAACAGGCCCTCACCAAGCTGCGCGAGTTCGATGCCGCGCATCCGCGCGATGATGCATCAGCGCCGGCGCAACGGGCACGGCGCACCCTGGTGCGGGAAGCCGGCCATGCGCTCTGGATGTTCGTGGTGCAGCGGGAGGCGTGCGGGCTGCGCAACAACCGGATGCTGATGCGCGACTACAACGTTCCCGGCGAGGTGCAGCTCAGCATGGGTCCGATGCTCGCTGCATCGTCCGCATCGCCATAAAAAAATGCGCGGGCCGCCTTAGGTGGAGGCCTGCCCGCGCATTGAATTCGCGGGTGCTGAATTCAGCACCCGATCAGGAAATTTGTGTCAGTGGACGCTGACGGCTTGCAGCTCGTTGCTCCAGGCGTTGGCGATCGCGGCTTCGCGGCTGTCGGTGAGCATCATCGGCGTGCCGTCCGCGGCATGCAGTGCGAACAGCTTGAGGCCGGGCGCGATTTTCGGCGCCTGCGGAAAGAGATCGGGCACGTCCTCGGAACGGACCTGCTTCACATAGGCGATATGGCCCTCGCCCAGATGAGCCAGCGCTTCCGGCGTGACGTTGCTGGATTCGATGGTGGTGGTACTCATGTCACTCATGGTCTCGACTCCTCAGCGAGATAAGCGGTCGAGTCCGCTCCTTGTTTCTATTATTCGTGCTCATTGATAGCGATTGTCTTAATGACCCGTTCAGGTTCCGGCCTGGCCAGGTCAATCGACAACAACCCGTTCTTCAGATCCGCGCCCAGCACCTGCATCCCCTCCGCCAGCACGAAGGTGCGCTGGAAGTGGCGCGCGGCAATGCCGCGATGGATGTATTGCCGCGCCTTGTCGTCCTGCTGGCGGCCGCGGATGACGAGCTGATTTTCCTCAATAGTTACATCGAGTTGGTCGCGGGTGAAGCCCGCCACTGCCAACGTGATGCGGAGCCGCTCAGGCTGCCCGTTGGTACGGTCGCACCGCTCGATGTTGTAGGGAGGATAGCCGTCAGCGCCCTTCACGACGCGGTCGAGCGCACGCTCGATCTCGTCGAATCCCAGAAGGAACGGACTGGACAACGATGGAACACGAGACATTACAAAGTCCTCTCGAAGCGACTTTGAGGGGCCCTTGCGGCGCCCCATGCAACCGGTGGGCCGTCTGGCCTCCGGTCAGTGAGGGATATGGGGGCGATCTGGATAGCGTTCAAGCAGCCCCGAAACCAGCCTAAACGCCCGCAACATGAGGGCAAATTCTTCTCGATCGGTTACCCGGCGACGCGCTTCCGGCCATCAGCGGTAAAAAGATGCAGTTTGTCGCGTGGGGCGACCGCCCGGATCCGCTCGCCGATCGCGGGGCCGGTGGCGCCGGGAACCCGGACGATGACCTCGCCCGGCGGCAGCTCGCCCGGATTGGCGGCAACCCCCTGCTCCTCGCGCTGGCGGCTGCCATAAACAAAAGTCTCGGCGCCGACATGCTCGATCGCCTCGACCGTCAGGCCGAGCGCGACGCCCCCTGACACGGTCTCGCTGGAGATCACGAAATCCTCCGGCCGGATCCCGACGATCCCTGCGCCATCGGCGCCGGCGATCTGGGACGTCAGCTCGTCCGAGCGCAGCGGCATCAGGTTCATCGGCGGCGCGCCGATGAAGGAGGCGACGAAGGTGGTCGCCGGCCGCTGGTAGATATCCAGCGGATTGCCGATCTGCTCGACCTGGCCGCCATTCATGACCACGAGGATGTCGGCGAGCGTCATCGCCTCGAGCTGGTCGTGGGTGACGTAGATCGACGTGGTGTTGAGCCGGCGCTGCAGCTTGCGGATCTCGACCCGCATCGCGATGCGCAGCTTGGCGTCGAGATTCGACAACGGCTCGTCGAACAGGAACACCTTCGGCTGGCGCACGATGGCGCGGCCCATCGCGACGCGCTGGCGCTGGCCGCCGGAAAGCTGGCGCGGCTTGCGCTCCAGCATCGGCGACAGCTCGAGCACGCGCGCGGCTTCCTCGACGCGGGTCTTGACCTCGGCCTCCGCCATGCCGCGGTTGCGCAGGCCGTAGGCCATGTTGTTGTAGACGCTCATATGCGGATAGAGCGCGTAGTTCTGGAACACCATCGCGATGTCGCGATCGGCGGGCTCGACCTGATTGACGACGCGGCCGCCGATATCGATCTCGCCGCCGGTGATGGTCTCGAGCCCGGCGACCATGCGCAGCAGCGTCGACTTGCCGCAGCCGGAAGGGCCGACCAGCACGCAGAACTGGCCGTCGCCGACGTCGACATCGACGCCCTTGATGGCCTCGAAGCCGCCGGGATAGGTCTTGCGGACGCTGCGCAGCGTGACGTTAGCCATTACTTTTCCGTCTCCACCAATCCGCGCACGAACAGTTTCTGCATCACGACGACGACGAACACCGGCGGCAGCATCGCGAGCAGCGCGGTCGCCATCACGACCGGCCATTCGGTCAGCGCGTCGGTCGTGGTGATCATCTTGCGGATGCCGACCTGGATGGTCTGCATGTCGTCGCGCGTGGTGATCAACAGCGGCCAGAGATATTGATTCCAGCCGAGGATGAAGAGGATCACGAACAGCGCGGCCATGTTGGTGCGCGACAGCGGCAGCAGCGTATCCCAGAAGAAGCGGAACGGGCCCGCGCCGTCGATGCGCGAGGCTTCCAGCAATTCATCCGGCACCGTCATGAAGAACTGCCGGAACAGCAGCGTCGCGGTGGCGGACGCGATCAGCGGCAGCGACAGGCCGGCGTAACTATCGAGCAGATGCAGATCGGCGACGATCTTGTAGGTTGGATAGATGCGCACCTCGACCGGCAGCATCAGGGTGATGAAGATGATCCAGAAGATCGCCATCCGGAACGGAAACCGGAAATAGACGATCGCATAGGCCGAGATGATCGAGATCGCGATCTTGCCGACCGCGATCAGGAGCGCCATGACCAGCGAGTTCAGCATCATGTTCAGCACCGGCTCGCGGGTCGAGCCGCTCGTGCCGACAAACAGCGTCTGGTAGTAGGTCTCGATGAAATGGCCGCCGGGCAACAGCGACATCTGGCCGTTGGCGATGACGGCGTTGTCCTGGGTCGAGGCGACGATCGCGAGATAAACCGGGAAGGCAACGATCGCGATCCCGATCCACAGGATGACGTGAGCCAGATAGCGCTGGAAGCCCTCTTCCTCGACCATCAGTAGGTCACCTTGCGCTCGACGAAGCGGAACTGGATGCCGGTCAGCACGACCACGATGACCATCAGGATGACCGATTGCGCCGCCGAGGAGCCGAGATTGCCGCCGAGCAGGCCATCCGTATAGACCTTGTAGACCAGCGTTTCGGTCGCCTTGCCGGGGCCGCCGCGGGTCATGGTGTCGATGATGCCGAAGGTGTCGAAGAAGGCGTAGACGATGTTGATGACCAGGAGGAAGAAGATGGTCGGCGACAGCAGCGGGAAGATCACGGTCCAGAACCGCCGCATCGGGCGCGCGCCGTCGATCGCGGCGGCCTCGATCACGCTCTTCGGGATGCTCTGCAGCCCTGCGAGGAAGAACAGGAAATTGTAGGAGATCTGCTTCCACGCCGCGGCGAGGATGATCAGGGCCGCAGCCTGGTCGCCGTCGAGCAGCGGATTCCAGTCAACGCCCATCGCGCGCAGATAGCGCGACAGCACGCCGAGCGAAGGGTGCAGCATGAACACCCAGAGCACGCCGACGACAGGCGGGGCCACCGCGTAGGGCCAGATGAGAAGCGTGCGGTAGAGCGTCGAGCCGCGCAACGGCTTGTCCGCCATCACCGCGAGCAGCAGCGCAAACGACAGCGAGGACACCGCGATCGCGAACGAGAACGCGAAGGTGCGGATGATGGCGGCGAAATAGGCCGGCTCCTTGAACAGCTCGAGATAGTTCTCGAACCACACGAAGCTGGTCGACAGGCCGAAGGCGTCCTGCAGCAGGAAGGACTGGATCACCGCCTGTGCGGCCGGCCAGTAGAAAAAGATCAGCACGATCGCGAGTTGCGGGGCAACCAGCGCGTAAGGCAACAGCTTTGATTGGAAAATCGCTTGCTTTTGCATGATCTCTAACGAAATGGCAGGCCGCTTGTCGCGGCCTGCCGGTTGATGGGCTCAAACCATCATGTCAGTGGACGGCGGTCTTTTCAAACTGCCGCAGCATCTGGTTGCCGCGCTCGACGGCCGAGTCCAGCGCCTGCTTGGCGGTCTTCTTGCCGGCCAGCGCCTGCTCGATTTCCTCCGACCACATGTCGCGCAGCTGCACCATGTTGCCGAGGCGCAGGCCGCGGGAATTCTCGGTCGGCTCCTTGTTGGTGAGCTCGAGCAGCGGGGTCTCGAGATAGGGCTGGTCCTTGTAGAAGCCCTCTTCCTTGGCCTTGGCATAGGCCGCCTTGGTGATCGGCAGATAGCCCGAGGCCTTGTGGATCCAGACCTGGCGGTCGGTGTCCGAGAGGAAGGTCAGGAACTTGGCCACGCCCTTGTATTCCTCGGCCGACTTGCCGCCCATCACCCACAGCGAGGCGCCGCCGATGATCGAGTTCTGCGGCGCGCCCTTGACGTCGGGATAATACGGCATCGGGGCGGCGGTGAAGTTGAACTTGGCCTGCGCCTTGACGTTGCCGAAGAACGCCGACGAGGTCAGGTAGATCGGGCACTCGCCCGAGGTGAAGCGGCCTTCGCCGGTGTTGGTGCGGCCGGCATAGTCGTAGGTCTTGTCCTTCTGCAGCTCGACCAGGTTCTCGAGATGCTTGACCTGCAGCGGGCCGTTGAATTCGAGCACGGTGTCGAAGCCGTCGAGGCCGTTGGCCTTGCTGGCGAGCGGCACGTTGTGCCAGGCCGACAGCTGCTCGAGATTGACCCAGGTGACCCACGAGCCGGAGAAGCCGCAAGTATTGTAGCCGGCCGCCTTCAGCTTCTTGGCGTCCTCGAACACCTGCGGCCAGGTCTTCGGGATCTCCGCGATGTTGGCCTTCTTCAGCGCGTCGAGATTGACCCACATCACCGTCGACGACGAGTTGAAGGGGAACGACAGCATCTCGCCCTTCGAGGTCGAGTAGTAGCCGGTGATCGCGGGCAGATAGACGCTCGGATCGAACTTCTCGCCGGCGTCGGCCATCAGCTTGTAGACCGGTTTGACGGCGCCGGTCGCGGCCATCATCGTCGCGGTGCCGACCTCGAACACCTGCATGATGTGCGGCGCGTTGCCGGCGCGGAAGGCGGCGATGCCGGCATTCATGGTGTCGGCGTAGCCGCCCTTGTAGGTCGGGATCACCTTGTAGTCGGATTGCGAGGCGTTGAAGTCGTTGGCCAGCTTGACGATGACGTCATTGTTGGCGCCGGTCATCGCGTGCCACCACTGAATCTCGGTCACCGCAAATGCAGGCGACGCGAATGCGAGCGTAGCAGCGGCTACAGCAGCAGCGCCGAGTCGTCGGAAAATCATCAAAAGCCCCTCCCGGTTGGAACGTCATCTTTCGTTGCGCGCGTTATCAGCGCCGGATGACGTTCAAATGACCGTATAAACGAAAGCCATGGTAGGGGGGAAGCCGAAGCGAAGGGAAGCGGTAAAAAAGGCGGAGATCGCAGCCGGCTCCGTGCGGTGCAACGCCGGACTCGACGTTGCACCGCAGGGTGGTGTGCTTTCTGGCGCTTGGCCTAGCGCTTGCGCTGGGGACCGCAGACCACGCCCTTGTCGAGGAGGCCGTTGATCTCGTCCCTGGAGTAGCCGAACTCGCCGAGCACCTCCGCAGCGTGCTGGCTGAACTTCGGCGGCGTGCGGCGCAGGCTCGGCTTGGTGCGGTCGAGGCGGATCGGCGAGGCGACGCCCTTGTACCAGTCCTTCTCGATGACGTCGCCGCGATGGATGGTGTGCGGGTTGGTCAGCGCCTGGTCGATCTTCTGCACCGGGCCGGCCGGCAGGCCGGCGGCGAGCAACCGGTTGCACAGCGGTTCGGCCTCATGCTGGCTGAACACCGCGGCCAGCTCGACCCGCAGCGCATCGCGGTTTGCGATGCGGTCCTTGTTGCGGGCGAAGCGCGGATCGGTGCCGAGCTCCGGCTTGCCGATCTCCTTGGCGAGCTTGCGGAAGGTGCCGTCATTGCCGACGCCGATGAAGATGTTGTCGGTCTTGGTCGGGAAGATCGCGTAAGGCACGAGGTTCGGATGCTCGTTGCCGGTCAGTGACGGCGGCTTGCCATGCATGAAATAGTTCGCGGTGTGCGGATGCATGATCGCAAGCCCGGTCTCGTATAGCGTGGTCTCGAGGAACTGGCCGAGCCCCGAGCGCTGCCGCTCCGACAGCGCCATCAGGATGCCGATCGCGGCATAGAGACCGGTGGTGATGTCGACCAGCGGCACGCCGATGCGCATCGGGCCGCTCTCCGGCGAGCCGGTGGCCGCGATCATGCCGGTCATCGCCTGGATGATCGCGTCATAGCCCGGATTGCCGCCGCGCGGGCCGTCGGCGCCGAAGCCGGAGATCCGGCAATGCACGAGGCGCGGAAACTTCGCGCGCAGCACGTCGTTGCCGATGCCCCATTTGTCGAGCGTGCCCGGCTTGAAATTCTCGATCAGCACGTCGGCCGTCTCGAGCATCTTCATCAGCACCACGCGTCCGCCTTCGGAGGCGAGGTCGAGGCCGATCGAGCGCTTGTTGCGGTTGATGCCGACGAAATAGGCCGCGTCTTCGTCGTGGAAGGGAGGGCCCCAGTCGCGCACCTCGTCGCCGGCGGGCGGCTCGACCTTGATCACGTCGGCGCCGTGGTCGGCGAGGATCTGGGTGCAATACGGGCCGCCGAGCACGCGCGTCAGATCGATTACGCGCAGTCCGGTCATCGCGCCCGTTGCCGCTGGGGTATTCATGGAAGCAACCTTCGCTCAGTTGGGATCGAAAACGAGGGTCCCAGAGCTAACGGTGTTCGGGCGAGGCCGCAATGCTCTCATCGGCGCAGGCCCATGCAGCAGGCGGTGCGTGCGTTCGCCAAGCGAACTGGAAAGGGCGAACTGGCATCTCGAATGCAAACGAAATAGTCCGCCACGCGGGAAGGCGTGGCGGACCATTGGCGAGAGCAGAATTAGACGACGCTCAGCTTGACGTCGACATTGCCGCGGGTCGCGTTGGAATAGGGGCACACATGGTGGGCCTTCTCGACCAGCGCTTCGGCGTCGGCGCGGGACAGGCCGGGCAGCGAGACGGCGAGGTCGACGGCGAGGCCGAAGCCGCCTTCCGAGCGCGGGCCGATGCCGACCGTCGAGGTCACCGAAGCATCGGCGGGAACCTTGGGGCCGCCCTGCGAGGCCACGAACTTCATCGCGCCGATGAAGCAGGCGGCATAGCCGGCCGCGAACAGCTGCTCCGGATTGTTGCCGGCGCCACCGCCGCCGCCGAGCTCCTTCGGGGTGGTGAGCTTGACGTCGAGCGCGCCGTCGAGCGTTGCCGCATGGCCGTCACGGCCGCCGGTTGCCTTGGCGCTGGTCTTGTAGAGCACGTTCACAGACATCGCAGTCTCCCTTGGTTGGGGTTTGGGTTTGAATTCGACGGTCTATGCATTGCACTCAATTGAATTGTGCGCAATATAAATTATGCGGCCTCACATTTAATTGTTCGCAATTGAATTCGCGGTCCCGTGAGCCCAGAATGGCCCGGAAACGAGATGGATTCGATGGGAATCATGGTCAGGAAACAGACGGCGGCGGATCAGGCGCTGCGGCTCGATAACCAGATCTGCTTTGCGGTCTATTCGACCGCGCACGCCTTCAACCGCGTCTACAAGCCGTTGCTCGACCGGCTCGGGCTGACCTATCCGCAGTATCTCGTGATGCTGGCGCTGTGGGAACGCGACGACGTGCCGGTGAAGGATCTCGGCGAGCGGCTGTTCCTGGATTCCGGCACGCTGACGCCACTCTTGAAGCGGCTGGAAGCAGCCGAACTGATCAAGCGGACCCGCAGCACCGAGGACGAGCGCGTGGTGCTGATCGCGCTGACGCCGCAGGGCCACGCGCTGCGCGAAAAGGCCAAGGCCGTCCCGCAATCGATCCTCGCGGCCTCGGACTGCACGGTTGGCGAACTGCTGGCGATGAAGGACGAGATCGTGGCGCTGCGCGACCGGTTGAATGCGGTGCTGGGGGAGTAGGGGGGCGCGGTGGCTAGAGGCGCTTCTTCGCGAAGGCGCGGCCAGACGCTGACTTCAGGTACTTTTCAAACGCGACGGCTTGTTTCTCATCGCTGAAGGCGACGTAGGTCTTGAGCCGCCAAGGTCCGTACTTCGAGGTATGCGGCACTTCGCCAGCATTGTGTTTCGCCAATCTGGCGCGCAGATCGTCAGTAAGCCCGACGTAGAAATGCAGGCCGTCGAGGCTTTCGAGAATGTAGACGTATTTCATGAGGCTCCCCGAGCAGCGGATAGGGAGCATGCTAACGCATTTGGATTCTGTGAGAGCCCGGCCTCGCCCTGCGGGCTACGCCGAGGCAGCCTTCGCTCACTTCGCTGCGAGGGACTTCCCCAGGCTTGCCGAGCCGTAGCTCGCGAAGCGAGCGAAGGCTGGTGGAGCCAGGCGGGATCGAACCGCCGACCTCTTGCATGCCATGCAAGCGCTCTCCCAGCTGAGCTATGGCCCCTTATCCAGTTGGGACGATCCTGGGGGATCAGTCCCGGTCCGCGCGGCCTAGACGACTCGCGCGGCAGCACCGTTGATCATAGATCGGCGCCGATCTCAAGTCTCTTCTATCAAGTCTCTTCGTCGCCGCCGACGTCACCGATGATGTCGGTCACGTCCTCATCGCCCTCTTCCTCGTCGGCGATGAAGGTCGAATCGTCGTCGTCATCGTCGTCGATAGTCTCATCGACCTCGATATCGTCCTCGGATTCGGGAACCTGGGCCTTGACCTTGCCGGTGTTCTCCTCGGCATCGGCCTCCTCGAGCGAGACCATTTCTTCGGCCTCGGCGGGCTCCGGCATGTCGGCCGCGGTCGCAGGCGAATTGACGGTGGCGCCGCGGCCCCGCGCGGGGGCGATGGGCGCAATCGGCACGACCTCACCGGTGTAGGGCGAAATCACCGGATTCTTGTTGAGGTCGTAGAACTTCTTGCCCGTGGTCGGGCAAATGCGCTTGGTTCCGAGCTCGGACTTGGCCAACGTGGTCATCCCAGAATTTTGCTGAAAAACGGTGCTTCACTTGGCTAGTTGAGCAGCCGCTGTCAATAGCGGTTTGCGCGCAAGTGACGGGCGCGTGACGCGGTGTTGCCTATGTGATACCTGCCGCGGCGCGAGAGGACACAATCTTGGCCCATTCTGACACCCCAACCCCGCTGGAATCACGCGCATGCGGCCCGCTGGCCGGCAAGGTCCGCGTTCCCGGCGATAAATCGATTTCCCACCGTGCCCTGATCCTGGGAGCACTTTCGGTCGGCGAAACCCGGATTTCCGGCCTTCTGGAGGGCGAGGACGTCCTCAACACCGCCAAATCCATGCGCGCGCTGGGCGCCAAGGTGGAGCGGACGGCGCCGTTTACCTGGTCGGTCGCGGGCGTCGGGGTCGGCGGTTTCGCCCAGCCCGCAGCCCCGCTCGATTTCGGCAATTCCGGCACCGGCTGCCGGCTGGTGATGGGTGCGGTCGCTGGCTGCCCGATCGCGGCCATTTTCGACGGCGACGCCTCGCTGCGGTCGCGCCCGATGCGCCGGATTCTCGACCCCCTCGAGCTGATGGGCGCCCGGACCAGCGACATCGGGGAGGGCGGCAGGCTGCCGCTGACGCTGCACGGTGCCCGCTATCCGGTGCCGATCGTCTACAAGACCCCGGTTGCCTCGGCCCAGATCAAGTCCGCCGTGCTGCTCGCGGGCCTGTCCGCGCCCGGCGTCACCACTGTGATCGAGCAGGAGGCGAGCCGCGACCACACCGAGCTGATGCTGAAGCATTTCGGCGCCGAGATCTCCACGGACAAGGAAGGCAGCCACGGCCGCAGGATCACGCTGAACGGCGAGCCCGAGCTGCACGGCGCCAACGTCGTGGTGCCCGCCGATCCGTCCTCGGCGTCGTTCCCGATCGTGGCGGCGCTGATCGTCGGAGGATCCGACGTCGTGTTCTCCGATGTGATGACCAATCCGCTGCGTACCGGCCTGTTCACGACGCTGCGCGAAATGGGCGCCTCGATCGAGGAGAGCGATGTGCGCGGCGATGCCGGCGAGCCGATGGCGCAGCTCCGCGTCCGTGCCTCGAAGCTGAAAGGCGTCGAGGTGCCGCCGGAGCGCGCGCCGTCGATGATCGACGAATATCTGGTGCTGGCGGTTGCGGCTGCGTTTGCCGAAGGCACCACGATCATGCGCGGCCTGCAGGAGCTGCGCGTCAAGGAATCCGATCGTCTCGAAGCCACCGCGGACATGCTGCGCGTCAACGGCGTCAAGGTCGAGGTTTCCGGCGACGATCTGATCGTCGAGGGCCGCGGCCATGTTCCGGGCGGCGGCCTTGTCGCCACCCATATGGATCATCGCATCGCGATGTCGGCATTGGTGATGGGCTGTGCTTCGGACCGGCCGGTGAAGATCGACGACACAGCCTTCATCGCCACAAGTTTCCCGGATTTCATTCCGATGATGCGCGCGCTCGGAGCTGATTTCGGATGATCATCGCCATCGACGGACCCGCCGCCTCCGGCAAGGGCACGCTCGGCAAGCGGCTCGCCCACCACTACGGCTATCGCCATCTCGACACTGGCGTGATCTACCGTGCGGTGGCCTACGCGATGATGGCGCAGGGCGCCGATCTCAACGACGAGGCGCTGGCGGTTGCCGTCGCGCTTGAGCTCGATCCCGAGAAATTCGGCAATCCGATCCTGAAGACCCAGAAGGTCGGCGAAGGCGCCTCGGTCGTCTCGGCCTTTCCAAAAGTGCGCGAGGCGCTGGTCAACTTCCAGCGTCAATTCGCCGCCGGTCCGCCCGGTGCGGTGCTGGATGGGCGCGACATTGGCACGGTGATCTGCCCGGATGCCGACGTGAAGATCTTCGTGGTCGCCGACCCCCGCGTGCGGGCGCGGCGGCGCACCCTGGAGGCCCGCGCCCGTGGCGAGGACGCCGACGAGGAAGCGGTGCTCGCCGACATCCTCAAGCGCGACGAGCGGGACAAGAACCGCACCGTTGCGCCGTTGCGGCCGGCCGCGGACGCCCACACGCTGGACAATTCCAATCTCGACATCGAGGCCGGCGTCCGCGCCGCCATCGCCATCGTTGAGGCGGCCCGCGCCCGGCGCTGATCCGGCAAGGTTGGACAACAAAAAGCGCGATGACCGTGGTCATCGCGCCCCTAGCCGGCGAGCGGCGGCTCGATCGATCAGTCCTTCGACCAGTAGCGATCGAACGGCAGTTCCTGCTCAGCCATGGTCAGCAGCGGCTGCGCCGCCTGGGCGGCAGCCTCGTGTCCGGCCGGTACGGCGCCGGGTATCGCGGCGACGGCATTTCCAAACGTCAGGACGGCAAAAGCCGCCAGCACCATAAAGCTTTTCATTGGTAATCCCCTGTTTCTAACGGTGTCATCGTAAGGGGCAGACCGCTTAAAGGCGGGTTCCAGCCATGCCCGCCGGCATCGCATTTCGCGTGATGCGGTCAACAAGGCGTTGCAGCGCTGTGCGGGCGCGATCAGCCTTAAGCGCCCGTAAATCGGGCGTTTCCGGCTTGCCCAAAATGGCCGCCGGGGCTATATCAGCGCCGTTCGGAGCACCATCGACCCTGTCGAGGCCGTGTCCGAGTGGGCCGGCGCCGGGTTTGAGCCATCCTCAAGCAAAACTGACGCCGCATCTGGAGGAACGCCCGCTCCCAGGCCTTGAAGTCGATATTTTCTTAAATCACGCTCCGGAAACTTCAAACGTACCGAACGTGCAGTCTTGCTGCCGGCCCGCTGTTGCACCTCCTGCAATGAGCGGTCGTCAGGGTTTGCGGAACCCTGTCACTTCACGCGCGGTGCGCCCATCAACCCGAATGGCCGGCGAGATTCCGCATCTGGAGAACAAATGGTTTCGAATTCTGCGTCTTCCTATACTCCCACCCGCGACGATTTCGCGGCGATGCTTGATGAGTCCTTTGCCGGCGGCAATCTGCAGGAAAGCTCGGTCATCAAGGGCAAGGTGGTTGCAATTGAGAAGGACATGGCCGTCATCGACGTCGGCCTGAAGACCGAAGGCCGCGTCGCGCTGCGCGAATTCGCCGGCCCCGGCCGCGAAAGCGACCTGAAGGTCGGCGACGAAGTCGAGGTGTTCCTCGACCGTATCGAGAATGCGCTCGGTGAAGCCGTGCTGTCGCGCGACAAGGCGCGCCGCGAGGAAAGCTGGGGCAAGCTCGAGAAGGCGTTCCAGAACAACGAAAAGGTCAACGGCGTCATCTTCAACCAGGTCAAGGGCGGCTTCACGGTCGACCTCGACGGTGCGGTGGCCTTCCTGCCGCGCTCGCAGGTCGACATTCGTCCGATCCGCGACGTTGCGCCGCTGATGAACAACTCGCAGCCGTTCCAGATCCTCAAGATGGACCGCCGCCGCGGCAACATCGTGGTGTCGCGCCGCACGGTTCTCGAAGAGACCCGCGCCGAGCAGCGCCAGGAGCTGGTGCAGAACCTCGAAGAGGGTCAGGTGATCGACGGCGTGGTCAAGAACATCACCGATTACGGTGCGTTCGTTGATCTCGGCGGCATCGACGGCCTGCTGCACGTGACCGATATCGCCTGGCGCCGCGTCAACCACCCGACCGAGGTGCTGACCATCGGCCAGACGGTGAAGGTCAAGATCATCAAGATCAACCACGAGACCCACCGCATCTCGCTCGGCATGAAGCAGCTGCTGGATGATCCGTGGCAGGGCATCGAAGCCAAGTACCCGCTGGGTGCCCGCTTCACCGGCCGCGTCACCAACATCACCGACTACGGCGCGTTCGTCGAGCTCGAGCCGGGCATCGAAGGCCTGATCCACGTCTCCGAGATGTCGTGGACCAAGAAGAACATGCACCCCGGCAAGATCGTTTCGACCTCGCAGGAAGTCGAAGTGCAGGTGCTGGAGGTCGATTCGGTCAAGCGCCGCATCTCGCTCGGTCTCAAGCAGACCATGCGCAATCCCTGGGAAGTCTTCGTCGAGAAGTTCCCGGTCGGTTCGGTGGTCGAGGGCGAGGTCAAGAACAAGACCGAGTTCGGTCTGTTCCTGGGTCTCGAGGGCGACGTCGACGGCATGGTCCATCTCTCCGACCTCGACTGGAAGCTTCCGGGCGAGCAGGTCATCGACAACTTCAAGAAGGGCGACATGGTCAAGGCCGTGGTGCTCGATGTCGATGTCGAGAAGGAGCGTATCTCGCTCGGCGTCAAGCAGCTCGAAGGCGACCCCTTCGCCGAGCCGGGCGACGTCAAGAAGGGCGCGGTCGTGACCTGCGAAGTGCTCGAAGTGAAGGAGAGCGGCATCGAGGTCCGGATTTCGGGCACCGAGTTCACCACCTTCATCAAGCGGTCCGAGCTGGCCCGCGATCGCAACGACCAGCGCGCCGAACGCTTCGCCGTCGGCGAGAAGGTCGATGCCCGCGTCATCCAGTTCGACAAGAAGGCCCGCAAGGTGCAGGTCTCGATCAAGGCGCTGGAAGTTGCCGAAGAGAAGGAAGCCATCGCGCAGTACGGCTCCTCCGATTCGGGAGCGACGCTTGGCGACATCCTCGGCACCGCGCTGAAGAACCGCGGCACCGACAAGTAAGCGTTCGCGCGATTTGAGCGAACCATGGGGCCCCGGTGCAAGCCGGGGCCCTTTTTGCTTGAGGCAATTTGCCGTAGCCCGGATGCAGCGGAGCGAAATCCGGGGTTCTTCGCCACGGTGAGGCTTTCCCGGATTACGCTTCGCTTCATCCGGGCTACGGATGCGGTCATGCCGCGGGTCTTGTTTTCTTCATATTGCGTCGCAATTGATGTATTTGGCTAAGCTGATAGTGACGCTGCGACTGCAAAACGCGCGGACTTTCGCGCTGACCATTTCTGGAGAGACCGATGTCGCTGGATTCAGACGTGATCGTCGACCGTCGCCGTATCAGGCGCAAGCTGACGTTCTGGCGCGTTGCCGCTGCGGTCATCGCAATCGCGGCCATCGTCGGCGTGGGCGTGATCGCCGCCGGCGGACGCGGCAGCTTGTCGGCGTCGAACACGATCGCGCGGATCAACATCGACGGGTTGATCCGCAGCGACCAGCAGCGCGTCGAGGCGCTGGAGCGGCTCGGCAAGTCGAGCTATGCGGCGGTTGTCGTGCATATCAATTCGCCCGGCGGCACCACCGCGGGCTCCGAGCAGCTCTACGACTCGCTGATGCAGTTGAAGGCGAAGAAGCCGCTCGTCGTCGTGGTCGAGGGATTGGCGGCCTCGGGCGGCTACATCACCGCGATCGCCTCCGATCATATCGTCGCCCAGCAGACCTCGCTGGTCGGCTCGATCGGCGTGCTCTTCCAGTTTCCCAACGTTTCGGAATTGCTCAAGACCGTTGGCGTGAAGATGGAGGAGATCAAATCCTCACCGTTGAAAGCAGCGCCCAACGGCATGGAGCCGACCAGCCCCGAGGCTCGCGCCGCGATCGAGGGTCTGGTCAAGGATTCCTATGCCTGGTTCCGTGGATTGGTGAAGGAGCGGCGCGGCATGGACGATGCCCTGCTGGAGAAGGTCGCTGACGGACGCGTCTTCACGGGCCGGCAGGCGGTCGATCTCAAGCTGATCGATCAGCTGGGAGATGAAAAGACCGCGATTGCCTGGCTGGTTGCGGAGAAGAAGGTCAAAAGCGACCTGCCGGTGCGCAATTACACGCTTAATCCGCGATTCAGCGACCTCACCTTCCTGCGCACCGCAGCGTCAATGACGCTCGATGCGTTCGGTCTTGGCGCCATCGCGCGGCGGATCGAGCAGGGTGGCGTAGCCCAGGCCGTGGACCGGTTTGGGCTCGACGGCATGCTGGCGCTGTGGGCGCCGGGAGGAACCGACTAGTCGGGTGCGGAACGCGTGCTGATCAAGGTATTCCCGCTCTGCGGGAATCGCCGCATGCCCCAATTGGGCTATTTGTCACGCGATTTCACGGCGTCCTAAATCGATTTAGCGTCTTGACAGTGCACGGCATTTTCACGGAAATGGGTTTCCGCAAGAGCCCGGATCCCATTTTCGATGATCAAATCCGAACTTGTTCAGCGTATCGCCGAGCACAACCCGCACCTCTACCAACGGGACGTCGAGAACATTGTGAATGCGATTCTCGATGAAATCGTTGCGGCGCTGGCGCGTGGCGACCGCGTCGAGCTGCGCGGTTTCGGCGCATTCTCGGTGAAGCATCGCCCGGCGCGTGCCGGCCGCAATCCGCGAACCGGCGAGCATGTGCCGGTCGACCAGAAGAGCGTGCCGTTCTTCAAGACCGGCAAGGAAATGCGCGAGCGTCTCAATCGCGACGAGGCCGAGGCCGGAGCCTCCAAGATCGACGCGCCCAAGGCTGACGCTTAGGGCTGACGCCTGAGCGCCGCCTCCGGCGTTGCCGTGCTGCGGGCGATGCGCCCGCACTTTCTCCATCGCTGCGAGAGATGGTCATGCGAAAGTTTTTCACGGCAGTGGTCGTCATTCCGCTCGGACTGATCTTCATCATCTTTGCCGTCGCCAACCGTCACTGGGTGACGGTGTCGTTTGATCCGTTCAATTCTGTGACGCCGACGGTTGCGGTCACACTGCCGCTGTTCGTGGTCATCATCGCTTCGGCGATCCTGGGCGTGATCGCGGGCGGTATGGCGACCTGGTTCAAGCAGGGGCGCTGGCGCCGCGCCGCCCGGCAGCACGAGGCCGACGCCCGCCATATCCGCGCCGAGCTCGCCGACCTCAGGGCCGCGGCCTCCCGGGACGACGCGCAGCGCCGCCCGGCCGCGGCCCAGCTCGGGTTTTACGTGCCCAATGGGCGAGACAAGCAGAGCGCGACGTTGTAGAACCCGCCCCGTCGGACCAGGGTTCACCCCGGTTCCGGCCGCCCGAAAACCTGCTTTGAGACCCGTTTCGAGACCATGCCCCTGCTCGTCAAAATCTGCGGCCTGTCCACGCGCGAGACGCTCGACGTCGCGCTGGATGGCGGCGCCGACATGGTGGGGTTCGTGTTCTTTCCGCCGTCGCCGCGCCATATCAGCCTGGAGATGGCGCGCGAGCTCGGCAAACAGGCCAAGGGTCGCGCCGTCAAGGTCGCGCTGACGGTCGATGCCGACGATGCGACCATCGAGAACATCATCGAGACGCTGCGGCCGGATATCCTGCAACTGCACGGCAAGGAAACCACCGCGCGGCTGCGTGATCTCAAGCAGAAATTCGGCCTGCCGCTGATGAAGGCGCTGCCGGTCGAGACCACAGCCGATCTCGCGCCGCTGCCGGGCTATGTCAGCGTCGCCGACCGCATCCTGTTCGATGCCCGCGCGCCCAAGGATGCCACGCGGCCGGGAGGTCTCGGCGCGCCGTTCGATTGGCACGTGCTGGAAAATCTCGACCTCGCGCTGCCCTACATGGTCTCCGGCGGGCTCAACGCCGACAACGTCACTGAAGCCGTCCGCGTCACCCGCGCCGGCGGCGTCGACGTCTCGTCGGGCGTCGAGCGCACGCCCGGCGTCAAGGATCCCGAGCTGATCCGCGTCTTCATCCGCGCCGCACGCGCAACCCAAGAACTGATGGTTCGATGAATCCAAATCTTCCCAATTCATTCCGCAGCGGTCCCGACGAGCGCGGGCATTTCGGCATTTTCGGCGGACGCTTCGTCGCGGAAACGCTGATGCCGCTGATCCTCGATCTCGAAAAGGCCTATGCCGACGCCAAGGCCGATCCGGCGTTCCAGGCCGAGATGAATGTCTATCTGAAGGACTATGTCGGCCGGCCCTCGCCGCTCTATTTCGCCGAACGGCTCACCGAGCATCTCGGCGGCGCCAAGATCTATCTGAAGCGCGAGGAGCTCAACCACACCGGTTCGCACAAGGTCAACAACGTGCTCGGCCAGATCATGGTCGCGCGCCGCATGGGCAAGAAGCGCATCATCGCCGAGACCGGCGCCGGCCAGCATGGCGTGGCGACGGCGACCTTGTGTGCGCGGTTCGGGCTCGAATGCGTGGTCTATATGGGCGCGGTCGACGTCGAGCGGCAGCAGCCGAACGTGATCCGGATGGAGATGCTCGGCGCCAAGGTGATCCCGGTGCAGTCCGGCGCGCGCACGCTGAAGGATGCGATGAACGACGCGCTGCGCGATTGGGTCACCAACGTGCACAACACCTTCTATTGCATCGGCACGGTGGCCGGCCCACACCCCTATCCGATGATGGTGCGCGACTTCCAGTCGATCATCGGTCACGAGACCCGCAAGCAGATGCAGGAGGCCGAGGGGCGTCTGCCGGACTCGCTGATTGCCTGCATCGGCGGCGGCTCCAATGCGATGGGCCTATTCCATCCGTTCCTCGACGATCCCTCGGTCGAGATCTTCGGCGTCGAGGCGGCCGGTCACGGCCTGACGCAGTTGCACGCCGCCTCGCTCGCCGGCGGGCGCCCCGGCGTGCTGCACGGCAACCGCACCTATCTGCTGATGGACGCCGACGGTCAGATCGAGGAAGCGCATTCGATCTCGGCGGGCCTCGATTACCCCGGCATCGGCCCGGAGCACGCCTGGCTGCACGAGACCGGCCGCGTCAAATATCTCTCGGCGACCGATGAGGAGGCGCTGGCCGCATTCCAGCTGCTGTCGCGGCTGGAGGGCATCATCCCCGCGCTGGAATCCGCGCATGCGATCGCAAAATTGTCCGAGCTCGCGCCGCAGCGGCCCAGGGATCACCTGATGGTGGTCAACCTCTCGGGCCGCGGCGACAAGGACGTGCCGCAGGTCGGCGACATCTTGAAGGGCAGGCAGAAGTGAGCACCCGTATCGACGCACGTTTCGCCGAGCTGAAGCAGCAGGGCCGCTCCGCTTTCGTCACCTTCGTGATGGCCGGCGACCCCGACCCGAAAACTTCGCTCGACATCCTCAAGGCACTGCCGAAGGCCGGCGCCGACGTCATCGAGATCGGCATGCCGTTCACCGATCCGATGGCCGACGGTCCATCGATCCAGGCTGCCGGCCTGCGCGCGCTCAAGGGCGGCATGACCTTGCGCAAGACGCTGGCGATGGTCCGCGACTTCCGCAAGGAGGACAACGCCACGCCGATCGTGCTGATGGGCTACTACAATCCGATCTACATCTACGGTGTCGACAGCTTCCTGGCCGATGCCAAGACCGCCGGCGTCGACGGACTGATCATCGTCGACCTGCCGCCGGAGGAAGACACTGAGCTCTGCATCCCCGCGATCAAGGCCGGGCTGAACTTCATCCGTCTGGCGACGCCGACCACCGACGACAAGCGCCTGCCGGCGGTGCTCGCGAATACCTCGGGCTTTGTCTACTACGTCGCGGTCACCGGAATCACCGGCAGTGCCGCGGCCGATTCGAAGGTCGTTGGAGCGGCCGTGGCGCGCATCAAGCGGCACACCGCGCTGCCGGTCTGTGTCGGCTTCGGCATCCGAACTCCGGAAGCGGCGCGTGCGATTGCCGAGAACGCCGATGGCTCCGTGGTCGGTACCGCGCTGGTCGATGCCCTGAAGGGCAGCCTCGATGCCGAGGGCCGTGCCACGCCGAAGACCGTGAGCGCGGTGGCGGACCTGGTGTCGGCGCTGGCGCTGGGGGTCCGGGGCGCCAAGCAGGCCGCTGAATAAGCCACATTTTGCGGCAACAAGGCCGCCAACGGCGGCTTGCCGGGTTCGCCCGGCCCGCCATATATCCAGCTGGTGCGGGACCGACCCGCATTTCGGAGCGAACCATGAACTGGCTCACCAACGTCGTCCGGCCGAAGATCCGCAACATCCTGCGGCGCGAGACGCCGGAGAATCTCTGGATCAAGTGCCCGGATTCCGGGCAGCTCGTGTTCTACAAGGACGTCGAGGCCAACCAGTTCGTGATCCCCGGCTCGAACTACCACATGCGTATGGGCGCGGTGGCGCGGCTGAAGTCGATCTTCGACAACGAGACCTGGTTCGACGTCGCGCTGCCCGAGGTGACGCCCGATCCGCTGAAATTCCGCGACGAGCGCAAATATGTCGACCGCATCAAGGACGCGCGCACCAAGACCGGGCTGAACGACGCGGTCAAGGTCGGCTACGGCAAGCTCGAGGGCGCCGGCGTCGTGGTCGCGGTGCAGGATTTCGATTTCATGGGCGGCTCGCTCGGCATGGCCGCCGGTGAGGCGATGGTGCGCGGGCTCGAGCTCGCGGTCGAGAAGAAATCGCCCTTCATCGTGTTCGCCGCATCCGGCGGCGCGCGGATGCAGGAAGGCATCCTGTCGCTGATGCAGATGCCGCGCACCACGGTCGGCGTGCAGATGCTGCGCGAGGCGCGGCAGCCCTACATCGTGGTGCTGACCAATCCGACCACCGGCGGCGTTACCGCCTCCTATGCGATGCTCGGCGACGTCCAGATCGCCGAGCCCGGCGCGCTGATCGGTTTTGCCGGCGCGCGCGTGATCGAGCAGACCATCCGCGAGAAGCTGCCGGAAGGTTTCCAGCGTGCCGAATATCTCCGCGAGCACGGCATGGTCGACATGGTCGTGCACCGCCACGACATGAAGGCGACGCTGGCCCGGCTGTGCCGCCTGTTCACCAAATCGCCGGCGCTCGAAACCGCATCGAAGCCCGCAACGCCCGTCACCGAGCCGGCCCAGATCGTCACGGCCCCGGAGACGGTGCCGGCCGCGCCGCACGCGTGACCGCAAGCGCCGCCCCATCGCAGGCCTCGTTCGAGGCGCTGATCGCGCGGATATCGGCGCTGCATCCGAAGCGCATCGATCTCAGCCTCGATCGCATGCGCGGTCTGATGGAGCGGCTCGATCATCCCGAGCGCAAGCTGCCGCCGGTGATCCATGTCGCCGGCACCAACGGCAAGGGCTCGACCGTCGCCTATCTGCGCGCGATCCTCGAAGCCGCTGGCCTGCGCGTGCACGTCTTCACCTCGCCCTATCTGGTCCGGCTCAACGAATGCTACCGGCTCGGTGCGGTCGGCGGCGGCAAGCTCGTCGGCGACGACGAGTTGCGCGCGACGTTCGAAGAGTGCGAGCGCATCAACGCCGGCAACCCCATCACCATCTTCGAGATGGAAACCGCGGTCGCGTTCTGCCTGTTCGCCAAACATCCGGCCGACGTCGCGCTGCTCGAGGTCGGCCTCGGGGGCAGGCTCGATTCGACCAATGTGGTCGAGACGCCGCTCGCTTCGGTGATCACGCCGGTCAGCATGGATCACATGGAATTCCTCGGCGACAATCTGACGGCGATCGCCGGCGAGAAGGCCGCGATCATCAAGCGCAAGGTGCCGGTGGTCTCAGCAGAGCAGGCGCCGGACGCGATGGCGGTGATCGAGGCCGAGGCGAACCGGATGCGCGCCCCGCTGCATGCCGCCGGCCAGCAATGGCATGTCGGCGTCGAGCGCGGCCGGCTGGTCTATCAGGACGAGCGCGGGCTCCTCGATCTCGCCGCACCAAAACTGTTCGGCCGGCACCAGTTCGACAATGCGGGCCTCGCGATCGCGACCCTGCGCGCGATCGATACGTTCAAGCTCAACATTGCGGCCTACGAGGCCGGCATCGTCAACGCGGAATGGCCGGCGCGGATGCAGCGGCTGGTCTCCGGCACGCTCGTCTGCCAGGGGCCGCAGGGCTCCGAGGTCTGGCTCGATGGCGGCCATAATGCCGAAGGTGGCCGCGTTGCGGCCGCCGCGCTCGGCGATCTCGAGGAACGGGTGTCGCGGCCGCTGGTCGTGATCGCAGGCATGATGGCCAACAAGGATGCCAATGCCTTCCTCGCCAATTTCGCCGGGCTGACGCGCCACATCATCGCGGTCCCGGTGCCCGGCCGCGACAACGGCATGGCACCGGACAAACTCGCCGATGCCGCACGTGCGCTCGGCATGCGCGTCGAGATCGCCACCGGCGTCGATGCCGCGCTACAGCGGCTCGCCACGCTCGCCTACGAGGTGCCGCCGCGCATCCTGATCACCGGCTCGCTGTACCTCGCCGGCCCGGTGCTTGCGGCCAACGGCACGCCTCCTGCATAACAGGCCTCGCGTCCCTGCTGCGGTACGCATGAGGGAGAACGAGACACATGCGTTTTGCTGCGATCGCCGACATCCACGGCAATCATCTCGCGCTTGAAGCCGTGCTGTCGGACATCCGCGCCCAAGGGATTTCCGACATCGTCGATCTCGGCGACATGGTGAGCGGGCCGCTCGACGCGCAGCCGACGATCGATATTCTGATGAAGCTCGATGCGGTCCATCTGCTCGGCAATCACGACCGCTATTTGATCGACCGCCCGCACGAGAAAATGGGCCCTTGGGAGCGGCGGACTTACACGCAGCTCGAGCCGCGGCATCTCGACTGGCTGCGTACGCTGCCGGCGAATGCGGTCTATCGCGACGGAGTCTTCCTCTGCCACGCGACGCCGCAAGATGACGAGACCTACTGGCTCGACACAGTGCTGCCGGGCGGCGAGGTCCTGATGTCCGCGCTGGAATCGATCGAGGCGAGGGCGGCGGGCGTAACGCAATCGCTCATCCTGTGCGCGCACACCCACATCGCCCGCGCGGTGCGGCTGCGTGACGGGCGGCTGATCGTCAATCCCGGCAGCGTCGGCTCACCCGGCTATCGCGCCGGCAAGCCGCATCCGCACGTCGTCGAGGCCGGCTCACCCGATGCGCGCTACGCCATCCTCGAACAGGTTGGTGGTGATTGGGACGTGACGTTCCGGCATATCCCCTACGATCACGCGGCCATGGCCGCGCTGGCGCGGCGCAATGGCGAGGCTGAACTCGCCGCGGCGCTGGCGACGGGATGGATGCGCTGAAGACGCGCTCGGGATGAAACCTCGCGCGCTAGTGAATATGCGCCTCGTCGGACACGCCGACGTGCTCGCGATAGACCACCTCCCAGCCCTTCCAGCCTGTGAACAGCAGGATCAGGACCACGATGAGCGACAGCACGAGACCCGTCGGCAGGATGGCGGATGTGCCGTGATCGAAGCGCGAGTACCAGTTGTACAGCGCGATCACCACCGCGATGACATTGCCGCCGGCATGCTGCCACGCGTCGGACAGGTTGCGGACCTGATCGTCTCCGAGGAGATCGATCACGCCGGCGACGGCGGCGAGTGCGGCCATGATCAAGCCGATACCCAGTAGCCAGAGCGAGGCGCTGGCCCAGAAGTCAGTGCCCGTCTTCCAGAATGCGAGGTCGGCAACGAAGGTCAAAACAAAGCACACGACCGGAAACGGAATCAGCATCGGATGAATGGGATGTCCCGCGACCTGCGCCGTTGATCTGGGGTTTGACATAGGTCCCTCCTGAGGGCCGTTAGTCACCCCAACCGGGGCTGACTGCGCAAAGTTCCTATTTGGCCAAGGCAGCGCATCGTTGCAGCGCAACGCGCACAAAACAAAACGGCCGGCTTTCGCCGGCCGCTTCGCAAATCGGCTAATTCGAATCGGATCAGACCGCAGCGGTGATCCACTGCTGCAGCTTGGCCTTCGGCGCGGCGCCGACCTGACGGGACGCCATCTCGCCGCCCTTGAAGATCATCAGGGTCGGGATCGACATCACGCCATACTTCGACGCGGTCTTCGGGCTCTCGTCGACATTGAGCTTGACGATCTTGACCTTGTCGCCCATCGCGCCGGAAATCTCATCGAGAGCGGGCGCAATCATGCGACAGGGACCGCACCACTCGGCCCAGAAGTCGACGACCACCGGCCCGGTCGCCTTGAGCACTTCGGCTTCGAAATCGGCGTCAGAAACCTTGCCAACGGCCATGTGAATACCTCGTTCGGTTGAGACAAAAGGGCGCGGTGGAGAATCGCGCCCGGGAGCATGGGGCAAACGTATGAACGCCCCCTTGCCGGGTCAAGCTTGCTCACGCCGACATGAACTTATGCCAGCCCGGCGTCCAGCGCGGAGGCAGAAATCTCCATCATTTCAGCGGTTTCGGTCCAGAGCAGGGCGGCGTGGATGATCCTTTGGGGATAAAGTTTTGCCAGTACGGCACGGTACAGCGCGAGCTGCCGGATATAACCCTTGGGGGCCTCGGCGGCGGTCTTCGGCGGGGCGTGGTTGGTCTTGAAAT
Source organism: Bradyrhizobium sp. INPA03-11B (assembly GCF_040446015.1). NCBI lineage: Bacteria > Pseudomonadati > Pseudomonadota > Alphaproteobacteria > Hyphomicrobiales > Nitrobacteraceae > Bradyrhizobium > Bradyrhizobium sp. INPA03-11B. Next base: position 29,881 of record NZ_JASGSR010000019.1, on the reverse strand, counting down.
CGACGATCAGGACCTCGTTCGGCGTCACCACCAGCCGGTCGATCTGGCCCGAGACCAGCGCCTTAGGCTGGCCCGGCCGCTCCAGCCGGCCCACGATCGACACCTCGGCACGGCTGCCGGGGGCAAATACCGGCGCGAAGCGCAGATCGACGGTCAAGGCGACCACTTGCCGAGCCAGCGCCGCGCGCTCTTCCTCGCTCCAGCCGTCGGCGTTACGCGCAAGATAACCAAGCGCCGCGCCGAGCCGCCGTTCCACCGCGACGTCGGGCAGCGATTGGAGCAGGCGATGGACCAGCGTGCCGCGTTGCAGGGCGCGGGCCCGCAGCTGCACCGATTCGCCTGATCGTATCGGATGACTGTCGTCATCGGCCGGATCGGACGGACGCAACACGCCCGCGGCGGAGGCTTCAGGTGCGGCCGCGGTGCGCAGCCAGGACGGCCGCGCGATCGGCGCCGCGGGCGCTGATGCCGCGGCACCGGTGAGATCGGCTGTGTCGTCGGGCCGCGAATAGCGCATCACCTTGCCGGCCTGCGTCTCGAACTCTTCGAGCTTGAGCCCGGCATTGGCGAGCCCCTTGGTGATCAGATCGTACCAGGAGGATTTCCGCACCGTGTTCATGTTGCCCGGCATACAGCCGCCGACGATCAGCCGGTCGGCGGCGCGGGTCATCGCGACATAGAGCAGGCGGCGATATTCGTCCTCGGTGTCGAGGAGCATCGCCTTGCGCGCGTCGGCGACATTGGGCGGATCCTCGGCCTTCTTGCCGGCCCACACCACGACGCCGGGCGCGTTCGGCGCCGCATTGCCCTGCGGCAGATGGATCAGCCGCAGCCGCTGGGTGTCCGACGGTGAGGTCGTGGTGTCGACCAGGAACACCACCGACGCTTCGAGGCCCTTGGCGCCGTGCACGGTCATCACGCGCACCTCGTCGCGCGAAATCTCCATGTCGCGCTTCACCTCGGTGTCGGCGGCGCGCAGCCAGGCGACAAAGCCCTGCAGCGAGGCCGGCGCCTTGCGCTCATAGCTCAGCGCAAGCTCGAGGAATTCATCGAGCGCGTCGTTGGCCTCATGGCCGAGCCGGCGCAGCATGCGCGCCCGCCCGCCGTCACCGCCGAGCAGCCAGGCGTAGAACGCGAACGGCGTCTCCTGGGTGAAGCGGCGCTCGCACTCTTCCAAGCGCCGCAGCGCGGCCGAAAAACGCTCGTCGGCCGGCGCCTGCGCGGTCAATGCCTCGCGCAGCGAGCCGCGGCGCTGATACGCCAGCTTGAACAGATCGTCGTCGTCGAGGCCGAACAGCGGGCTCTTCAGCGCCACCGCGAGCGCGAGATCGTCCTGCGGCAGCAGCAGCGCGTCGGCGAGGTTCATCAGGTCGATGATCGCGATGTGCTCGGTCAGCTTCAGCCGGTCGGCACCGGCGACCGGAATGCCCGCGTGCTTCAGCGCCTGGATCACGGCGTCGAAGGCGTTGCCGCGCCGCCGCACCAGGATCAACATATCTCCGTAACGCAACGGCCGCCGTCCGCCGGCGCTGCCGGTCATGGTGCCGCTGGTGACCAGGCGCTTGATCTCGGCCTGGATGCGCCGCGCCAGCTTCACCTCGGGGCTGGTCACCGAGACGCCGTCGAATGGTGCGCGCCAGCCCTCGATGTCCTGGCGATCGTCGGCGACCGCGAGATCCCATAGCTCGATCAAACTGGGGCCGGCATCGGCCATCGCATTGTGGATCGGATAGCCGTTCTCGACCGCATGGATGCTGCGGAAGATCTCCTGCTCGCGGAACACATGGTCGACCGAATGCAGGATCACCGGTCCCGAGCGGAACGAATAGGTGAACGACACCGGATCGAACTTCAGCCCGGCTTCCTCGAACCGCCGCTTCAGCTCGCGCCGGCGCAGATCGAATTCGCGCGGTGCCGCGCCCTGGAACGAGAAGATCGACTGTTTCTCGTCGCCGACCGCAAACACCGTGCGCACCAGGCCGTCGCGCGCGCCGGCGCCCGAGGTGAACTCGGAGATGATGTGCGCGACGATGTCCCATTGCCGCGGGCTGGTGTCCTGCGCCTCGTCGATCAGCACGTGATCGACGCCGCGGTCGAGCTTGTAATGCACCCAGCCGGAGGAAACGCGGTCGAGCATATCAAGCGTCTTGTCGATCAGGTCGTCGTAATCGAGCAGGCCGCGTTCCAGCTTCTCGCGCCGGTAGTGCGCAGCCGCCGCGGTCGCGATGTGGATCAGCGCCTCGCTGCGGTCCCGCGTCACCACGGCGCGCCGCCGCTCGATCAGGGGACCGAGCCGGTCGATCTCGGCCTCGAACCTGTTGCCCGCGACCGAATTCTTCTTGATGAAATTGTTGGTGATGACGGACGCGCGCGGCGCGCGGTCATCGGTCAGGAAGACGCCGAGATATTCGTCGACCTGGGCCGCACCGGTGAAGGTCAGCGCGCTTCGCAGCCGTTCGGCTTGCTTCTGATCCGCCTTGCTGCTGGTGTCGAGCAGCGTCGCCATCTCCTTCCAGCTCGACCGCGGCAGGTTCGGCCCGTCGACGATCTCGCGCTCGACATCCTCGATGCGATCATCAGCGGCGACGCCGAGCGCGGCCGACATCTGCGCGGCGGCGGCCGCGGCGTTGCCGGCGGCATCGGTCCAGGCCATGAAATGGTCGCGGCTGAGGCAGGCCTCACGGACCACCTCCTTGAAGGTGACGTCGGCGGCATTTGCCATCGCCGTCCGCAGCGCGCGGCCGATCGGACTGTCGGGAATCCGCGACGCTTCGAGGAACACGGCGAGATTGGCGCGCTCCATCATCTCGTTCTGGTCGCGGTCGTCGAGCACGGCGAAGCGCGCCGGCACGTTGGCCTCGAACGGGAACTGCTGCAGCAGGCGGGTGCACAGCGCGTGGATGGTCTGCACCTTCAGTCCGCCGGGCGTCTCCAGCGCGCATGCGAACAGCTTCCGCGCCTCGCGCCGTAGCGAGACGCTGGGATGCGCGATGCCGGCTTCGCGGATCGCGGCATCGAGCCCGGCGTCGTCGAGCGTCACCCAATGACCCAGCGTCGTGAACACGCGTTCGGCCATGTTGGCCGCCGCGGCCTTGGTGAAGGTGATGCAGAGGATCTTCTCCGGCGGCACGCCTGACAGCAAAAGGCGGATCACGCGCTGCACCAGCACATGGGTCTTGCCTGAGCCGGCATTGGCCGACACGAAGGTCGATGCCTTCGGATCGGATGCACGCGCCTGCGCGTCGCGCACTGCTGATGGGATTGGACGTGGGGCCTTCACCATTCCTCGATCCCCAGGCCGCCGGCGGCGGACCATTCCTTGATCCGCGCGAGGTCGTCATAGGCGCCGTAGCGGTTGGCCCACATCGAGAGGTTCAGCGAGGTGTAGGGTTGCTGCTCGTCGTCGAAGGCGCGGATCAGGGCTTCCAGCTTGCGCCGCGCGCTGTCGGCGGCTTCATCGGGTGGCTGCGGTGTGTCGCTGGTCTTGATCTTCAGCTCCAGCGAACGCTGCTCGCCCGGCGGGTTGTTGCCGCTCAGCCTGATATAGACGAGGTCGCCGACCGAGGAGTCGGCCGGGATGTCGGCGAAGCCGCCTTCGCGCAGGATCGCGGCCTCCAGCGTCAGCTGCGGCGACAGGCCCATGCGCACCTGCTTGCCGGTCGGCGGTTGGCCGGTCTTGTAGTCGAGGATCGCAAAGCTGCCGTCGTCGCGCCGCTCGATGCGGTCGGCGCGCGCGGAGAGCGTGAATGTCCTGGCATCGTCGAGCGGAATGCCGATCTCGCCGCGGATTTCGGCCTTGATCGCATCGATATTGCCGCGCCGTGCCTGCTCCCATTCGGAAAACCACGCCGCGATGCGCTGGAAGCGCGGCCACCACAGCGCGCGCGCCTCCGGTCGTTCCATCAGCGGCGCAAAATGCTTGGCCCCGATATCGCGCAGCGCGCTCTTGATGTCGTCAGGCAGTGCGTCGGCATAGACCTGCGTGAACTCGCCGAGCGACTCGTGGATGGCCGAGCCGCGATCGGCCGCCGACAAGGGCATGTCGACGGGATCGAGCGGATCGAGCCTCAAAATGTAGCGCGCATAGATCGTGTAGGGATCGCGCAGCCAGTCCTCGATCGCGGTGACCGACATCTTCAGCGGCCGCGCCTCGCGCGGGGGCCGCGGCTCCGGCTGCGGGATCGGCTCGACCGTGTCGGGGCGGTCGAGCTCGGCGGCATATTGCACGTAGCTCTCGCCGGCCGAGGTCGCCGCTTTCCAGCGCGCTTCGCCGGCAACCGCCTCGAGCCGGTGCAGGAAGCGCGAGGCGACCGCCGGCGCGCCGCCGACCTTGGCGGCATGGGTGAGGATCACCTCGTCATGGCCGAGCAGCTGGGCGAAGTCGTGCGCGGACAGGCCGATGCGCCGCTCGGGCAGATCGAGCCCGAGCTCGTGCCGCATCGGTCGGCTCAGCCACGGATCGATCCGCGGCGCCGGCGGCCAGACGCCCTCGACCAATCCGCCGAGGATGACGCGATCGGATTCCGTGAGACGCGCTTCGAGCTGACCGAAAATGTTGAGCTGTGCGCGCGCCGATTCCGGCCGCCGCACCATTCGGTCGGCGAACGCAGTCTGGAACACCTCGGGATAATCTGACAGCGGCGTCATCAGCCCGCTCGGCTGCTGCCTGGCGAGCAGCTCGTCGAAGGCGGAGGCGAGCGACGCACCGGCACGCTCCTCGAATATGATGGCGACGCCATTCTGATCGGCCGACAGTGCGATCAATGCCTCGCGATGGCGCGCCGCGAGCTCGGCGAAATCGTAAGGCCTTGACGACGCCATGCCTTCCAGCGGTGCCAGCGCCGCCTGCAATCTGGCGATCAGGCCCTCGGCCTGGTTGAGCTCGTTGTCGCGCAGCCGGGCGCGCGGCTCCATGGCGTGCAGCGACGAGGTCTCGCCGCCATGCAGCTTCACGAGCTCGGCGCGGAAGCGCGCGAAGTCGCGCGCGAGGCCGCCGGTCCCCGGTTGCGGCCGCGTTCCGCGCAACAGCGCGATCTCCAGCACCTCGATCGCGCGCTTCAGCGCGCCATGGGCGCCGCCGAGCCGTAACAGCGGATGCTTGAGCAGCGCGAGCAATGTCGGCGGCTCCAGCCCGTTGGCCGCAGCTTCCGCGGTGAGGCGGGCGAACACGCCGGCCGGTGTTTCGATCAGCGCATCGCCGCCGGAATCGTCGAACTCCAGCTTCCAGCGCGTCAGCGAAGCGATCACCCGGCGCGCCAGCGCGCGATCCGGCGTCACCAGCGCGGCCGATTTGCCGAGATGCCGCGCCTCGCGCATCGCGACCGCAATCGCCAGCGCCTCCATTTCCGGATTGGGCGCCTCGACCACGGTGAGATTGGTCATCCCCGCGGAAATCCGCGCCACGATCTCCGGCCGCTCCAGCCGGTCGTGCCATTGCGCGGTCGCCGTCGAGGGACGCATCGTCTCCGACACCAGCACCTCGCGGCCGAGCGGCGCGGGCTCCGCGAGGCTCTCGACATCGCGGCGCTTGATGCCGAAGCGGTCGAGCAGTGCGTGCATCGCAAATTGCGGATGGTTCGACGAGGGCGGCGTGGTGAACCGGCCGTCGTCGCTGCGCTCGCCGCCGATCGTGTCCCAGCTGTCCTCGTCGAGATCGGTGTCGAGCCCGGGCAGCACCACCGCGCCGTTCGGAAGCTTCGCCACTGCGTGCAGGAATTTCGCCGTCGCCGGCATCGAGCCGGTCGAACCGGCGGCGATCACCGGGCCCGTAGGGTGCGCGGTCAACCGCGCCGCCTCCGCCTCGATCAGGAGATCGCGGCGCGCGGCGGGTTCGATCCGGCCGATCTCCTTGAGATAGTTCGGCCAGGCGTCGCGCGCGATGCGCAGGAAGTCGAGCGAGTGCTGCCAGTATTTGTCGAGCTGGTCCGGCACCAGGCGGTCGAGCGCGCGCCAGTCGACGCCGCGCGTCACCATGTCGTCCATCAGCCGCGCCAGATCGCCGGCGAGCTGCAAGGTCGAGGCGGGTCCGCCAACCACCAGCGGCGCCGATACCGGCGTCTTGGCCCAGGCCGCGACCAGATGCGCCAGGGTCAGCCGGCGCTCGAGCTCGCCGAGCCGAGGCGGGATCTCTAGCGGCGCGGCGCCGCCGACATCGTCGCTCTGGTCGGCGAAGGCGAGCTCGTCCTCATCGATCTCGCCGAGCGCGACAATGCGCGGCAGCACCGCGGCGTCGGAATCGAGCACGTCGAGGAAGATTTCGCGCGCCAGCCGGCCGGCGCGGCGGGTCGGCAGATAGAGCGTGGCGTTGGCGAGCTTGGCCGGATCGTTGCGCGCCTCGAATCCCGCCACCAGGCGGCCGTCGACCAGCGCCGCAATGACGGTGCGCAGGAACGGCGCGGAAACGGGAACGCTGAAAACGCGCATGGGCTGCCTTGTTCGAATCAGGCGCCAATATAGGGAGCGGCGGCCGTCGTTAGCCACCCCTGTCGGTCAGCCATGACAGCTCAATGTCGCAGGTGGCCCGCGCAGCGATCGACGGCATCCAGGAACCAGCGCAAAGCCGGATCCTGCGCGGCACGGCCGGTATGGATCAGGTCGATTGCGAAGGCGGGGATCTCGATCGGCGGCGCGACGATGGCGATTTCAGCCAGATGCGTGAAGCGCCGGGCGACGCGCTCGGCCATTGTGGCGATGAGATCGGTGCCGGCCACGGCGAATGGAACGGCCACCACATGCGCAAGCGTCACGGCGAGGCGCCGCTTCAACCCATGACGCGCCAGCAGCGCGTCGATCACGCTCGGCAGGCCATCGCCGCCGGCTGCCGAGAACAGCGCGTGCGGCAGGGTCGCGTAGTCCTCCAGGCTGAGAGCCTCCGACCGGCTCGCACGCGCGGCGTCGCGGATGCAGACGAAGCGCTCTTCGAACAGCCGATGCCGGACGCAGCGCGGCGTCTCCGGCAGATGGCCGCCGATCAATGCATCGAGCTCGCCGCGCTCGAGTTTTGCCAGCGCCGCCGTCGCATCGGTCAGCGGGCGCACGGCAAGGTCGATGCCGGGCGCCTCCATGCGCAACAGCCGGGTCAGTTCCGGCACCAGGACGAGATCGCCATAGTCGGTCGCTGCGATGGTGATGCGCCGGCGCGCGGTGGCCGGATCGAAGCTCCGGTCGGGCGCCAGCGCGCCCCGGATCTGCCGCAGCGCCTCGCCGATCGGGCCCGCCAGCGCCAGTGCTTTCTCGGTCGGCTGCATGCCCGCGCCGGCGCGCAGGAACAATTCGTCCGCAAACAACGCGCGCAGCCTTCGCAACGCGCTGCTCATCGACGGCTGGGCGAGGCCAATGCGTTCGGCCGCGCGGGTGACGTGGCGCTCCTCCATCAGCGCCTCGAAGGCGACCAGCAGGTTGAGATCGACGGTGGCTAAATTCATCACAGCAATAGTTGTCATAATAATAATCGATTTCAACAATGATCTTGATAGTCCTAGGGTCGTCGCAGGCATGACGACGAGGCTGGAAGATTTGGGACGATCATTTGCGAGACTGATGCCGCGCGGGCCGACCTTGCTGATCATCGGCGTGCTGGCCGGGCTGGCCTTCCCGTCCCTGGCGGACGGCGTGCGCCCGCTGATGGCGGCCGCGATCTTCGTGCTGGTGCTCGGCACCTTCCTCCAGATCGACGGCGCGGCGTTCCGGCGCGCGTTGCGGCGGCCGCTGGTCTGGCTGCTGTTGCCGGCGCTCGCGATGCTGGTCTGTCCGCTTGCGGTCGGTTTCGCGGCGCGCGGCGCCGGATTTGCGCCGGAGCTGATTGTCGCGCTGGTGCTGTCGGTCTGCGCGCCGCCGTCGAGCGGTACCGCGGCGGTCGCGCGCATGCTCGGCTTCGATGCCACCGTTCCGCTGGCCGTGACGCTGCTGTCGATGGTGCTGGCCCCGGTCACCGTGCCGCTGATCGCCGCGGCAATTGCCGGCCTTGCACTCGATCCGCTGGCGCTCGCGACGCGGCTGGCGCTGCTGGTCGGCGGCGCCGGCGCGCTGGCATTGCTGCTGCGCCGTCAGGCCGTTGCACAATTGGTGCAGCATGCGCGCCTCATCGACGCGCTCGTGCTTGCCTCGCTGCTGCTGTTCGCAATTGCCACCATGGCCGGGGTGCGTGCGCAGATCGAGGCGCAGCCGATCGCAGCGGCGACCTGTGTCGGCCTAGCCTTCGCCTGTAATCTCGCCTTGCAAGGACTTGGCGCGCTGCTGACGCCGGGTCCGCTGGCCGAACGGTTGACCACGGGCCTCATTCTCGGCAACCGCAATGTCGGATTGGTCTGGTCGGCGATGGGCGCGGCGGTGTCGCCGATGACGGCGCTGTTCTTCGCGGCGACACAGTTTCCGATCTACACGACGCCGCGCCTGATCGAGATGCTTGTCCGTCGCGAGCGATAAGGAGAATACCGCACCATGAGCGAGACGATCCTGACCGAACAGCTCGCCGTCCGTTTCGCGCGCATCGCGCTCGGCCACGTCACGCGCGAATATCCGAACAAGCCGGACCATGTGCTGGCAGGGCCGCAGGACGCACGCACGCCGCGCGAGCTGCATCCGGTGTTCTTCGGCAGCTACGACTGGCACTCCTGCGTCCACAGCTATTGGATGCTTGCCCGGCTGCTGCGCCGTTATCCGGCCTCCGAAGCTGCGGATGCGATCCGCGCCTTGTTCGACGCGCAGTTCGTTACGGAGAAGATCGCGGCCGAGTGCGCCTATCTCGCGGCCCCGACCGCGCGCGGCTTCAAGCGGCCTTACGGCTGGGGCTGGCTGTTGAAGCTCGCGGCAGAGCTCGCGCTACTCGACGACGTCAGCTGGCGCGAGCAAATCGCGCCGCTGGCCGCAATCTTCGCGCAGCGCTTTCGCGATTTCCTGCCGCTCGCCACCTATCCGGTGCGGGTCGGCACGCATTTCAACACCGCGTTCGGGCTGCGCATGGCCGCCGACTACGCCGCGGCGACGCAGGACGATGCGCTCGGTGCGCTGCTGCGCGAGACGGCACTGCGCTGGTACGGAGCCGATCAGGATTGTCCCGCCTGGGGCGAGCCGAGCGGCGACGACTTCCAGTCGTCCGCGCTGATCGAAGCAGAATGCATGCGGCGGCTGCTGTCGCCTCGCGACTTCCTGCCCTGGTTCGACCGCTTCCTGCCGCACCTCGCGCAACGCGAGCCCGCAACCTTATTCCGGCCCGCGACCGTGACCGATCGCAGCGACGGCAAGCTTGCGCACCTCGATGGGCTCAATCTCAGCCGGGCGTGGTGCTGGCGTGCGTTGGCCGGCGCGTTGCCGGAGGGCGATGCGCGGCGCCCGATCCTGCTGGATGCTGCGCGACGCCATCTCGACGCCGGCCTGCCGCATATCGCCGGCGACTATATGGGCGAGCATTGGCTGGCGAGTTTTGCGGTGCTTGCGATCGATGCAGATGGCTGAGGATGATGCCGCTTACGCGACGCTTTCCAGGTAGGCTTCTTCCGCAGCCTGGATCGCGTCGGGCGTTCCGACATGCATCCAGACGCCGTCGAGGCGCAGGCCGAACAGCCGCTCCTGCTCGTTGGCGCGATCGAACATCTTGGTCAGCGAGAATTCCCCGGCCGGCGCGTCCGCGAACAGCGCAGGCGACATGATCGCGGCGCCGGCATAGACGAACGGCACCACCTGGTTTTCCCGCCGCTTGCGCAGCGCGCCGTCGGGCAGCATCGAATAGTCGCCGCGGCCGCTATAGCCGATGCTCGAGGCGGTCGGCGCCATCAGCAGCAGGATATCCATCCGCGCCGGATCGAAGGTCTCGGCCAGCCGCGCCAGATTGGAGCGCACGCCGTCGATCCACATCGTGTCGGCATTGAGATGGAAGAACGGCGCATCGCCGAGCAGCGGCAGCGCCTTGACGACCGCGCCGCCGGTGCCGAGCACCTGGTCGCGCTCGTCGGAGATGATCACATGCGGGCGGCTGCGGGGCTTGACGTGCTCGATGATCTGGTCGGGCAAATAATGCACGTTGACCACCGCTTCGCTGACACCGGCGCCGGCGAGCTTGTCGAGCACATGGTCGAGCAGCGGCTGGCCGGCGACGCTGACCAGCGGCTTCGGCATCGTGTCGGTCAGCGGGCGCATGCGGACGCCGAGACCCGCAGCGAGCACCATGGCTTTATGGGGAGTGACGGGCATTTTCCGGATATTCTCGGTCATCATCTCTCATGCGCCGATCATATCACGGCGATTCGGCAAGCACATCAATCAGACGCCATAGTCATGGGACATGACGGCCGTAAGACGGCAATAACGACGACCCTTTGTTGGAGCATGATCTTGCCGGAAAACCGTCTCCACTTTTCCGGATCATGCTCTTAGACGTCGGCTTGCGCGCCGCGTCTGGCAGTTTTCTTCTTCTTGTCGCCTTGTTTGAGGAAGTTGACGCCAATCTGGTCGCCATTGACCCATGCCAGCTCGCAGCGGCGATAGGCCAATCCTGTGGACGACAGCAGCAGAAAAAACTCCTTCAGGGCGAGACCCTCGACCGAGCCCTCGACGGTCAGCTTGGCGCCCGTCTCGGATACGTCTTCCATGGTGCAGTCGCGCCGCCAGGTGCCGTCGATACCCATCATGTGCGCGGCTATGCCGCGCTCAAACGTGACACGATCGCCCCTGCGTCGTTCCGTCGCCATCGTGTGGTCCCGCTCCCGATCCGGCCGCGCCATGGATGAGGTGCGGCCTTGGCGAGCTTAGGGGACCCAAGACTAATAAAGGGCTAATAACCCGTAAACTAAGGTACTGGGGGAGGGACGTTGGCTGTGTACCAGATGCGGAAAGTCGTCAGCGCCGGATGGGCGAGCGAGCGTTCGAGATAGGTCCAGATCCGCGGCTGGTGCTTGAGGTATTGCGGCTTGCCGTCGCGGCGGTTGAGCCGCGCAAAGGTGCCGAGCAGGCGGGTGTTGCGCTGCGCCGACATGATCGCATAGAGCTCGGCGAAGCCGGCCGGATCGAAGCTCTCGTCGGTGGCGCGCCGCGCCTTGATGTAGCGGGTCAAGAGCGACAGTTCGAGCTGCTCGGGCACGTCGATCCGCGCGTCCTGCAACAGCGACACCACGTCATAGGCCGCGGGGCCGAGCAGCGCGTCCTGGAAGTCGATGATGCCGACGCGCAGGATGCCGGTGCGCTCGGCAAGCCAGATGATGTTCGGCGAATGGAAGTCGCGGATCACCCAGGTCTGCGGCGCCGCGGCGGGCTTTTCCAGGAGGCCGCGCCACATCCCGAGGAATTCGGTGCGCAGCTCCTCGCTCGGCTGCACGCCGCGGTCGGGCAGGTACCATTCCAGCATCAGCCCGATCTCGATCAGCCAGGCGTCGATATCGAACACCGGGATGTCGTAGCTCTCGTCTGCCGTCAGCGGCAGCATGTCGGGCAGCGCTTCGCGATGCAGCGCCGCCAGCATGTCGACGGCGGCCTCGTAGCGCTCGGCGATCGGCCGCGGCGGATCGCCCTCGATGATGCCTTCGGCGCCGAGATCCTCGGTGATGAGGAAGCCCGATTCGAGATCGATGTGGCGGATCGCCGGTGCGGAGAAGCCATGTTTGCGCAGGCCGTTGCCGATCGCGACGAAGGGCCGCACGTCTTCGGCGAGATGCACCGCGGCGCTGTAGGAGCTGCCGTTGTAGATCGCCGGGCCATCGGGACGGCGCGGCGAGTTCATCAGGATGACGCTGCCGTCGTCGTTGCGCAGCCGCGCATAGGAGCGGGTCGAGGCATCGCCCGGCATGCGCTCGCGCCGCGCGTTGAGGAAGCCTGCGCGATCGAGGAACTGGCGCAGCTCGTTGAGCCGCGCGACCTTGGCGGCGGCCTTGCCGTAGCCGGTGATCTCGGCGGCGCGCGCAGCCGATCCGAGCGCCGGGCGGTGGCTGAACGCGATGTCGATGCGGTCAGTGGGCATCGCGTCGGGTGCACGTTCCGGCCATTCGATCAGCGCCACGATGTCGTCGGGCAGCGGCGACAGCCCGATCTCCTCGAGCTCGCTCGCGTCATTGATGCGGTAGAGATCGGCATGAACCAGTGGAAACGACGGCAGCTCGTAGCTCTGCGCCAGCGTGAAGGTCGGGCTCGGCACTTCCAGCGTATCGTCGGCGGCGAGGTAGCGGATCAGCGCGCGGGCGGCCGCGGTCTTGCCGGCGCCGAGGTCGCCCGAGAGCGTGACGACGTCGCCGGCGCCGATCAAGAGCGCGAGGTCGGCCATCAGCTCTGACGTCGCGGTTTCGTTCGCGAGCGCCACCGAGAATGTCGAGGTCGCCGTCATTCAGCAGCGTTGCGGTGTGCGGTCTGGTCGATCGGGAAGTCGCAGGTCACGGTGGTGCCGCGGCCTACGGTCGAATCGACGCGCACCCCTCCGCCATGCAGCTCGACGAAGGAGCGCACCAGCGACAGCCCGAGCCCCGCGCCGCGATGCCGCGAGCCGTGCGAATGGCTCTCGAACCAGTTGAACACCTTGTCCCGCATCTCGGCTGGAATGCCGGGACCAGCATCGGTCACCGCAAACACCACACTGTGCTCGGTGCGGTGCGCGCTGATCGTGACGGTCGCATCATGCGGCGAGAAGCCGACGGCGTTGGCGAGCAGATTATAGAGCACCTGCACCACGCGCCGCTCGTCGCCGACGAAGGCGCCGATGTTGGGCTCGATATCGACTTTCAGCGTGATGCGGTCGGTCGCCAGACGATCCTGGATGCCTTCGGCCGCGGCCTCGATCGCCTGGCCGATATTGACCGGGCCGAGCTCGAGCTTCATCGCGCCGGCGTCGATGGTGGCGAGATCGAGGATGTTGTTGGTCAGCGCCAGCAGTGCGTTGGTCGATTTGGTGACGTAGTCGAGATACTCGGCCTGCTTCGGCGTCAGCGGCCCGGTCGAGGGATCGCTGAGGAAATGCGCGAAGCCGATGATCGTGGTGAGCGGTGCGCGCAGCTCGTAGGAGACGTGGTGGACGAAATCCACCTTCATCTGGTCGGCGGCTTCCAGCGCCTCGTTACGTTCGCGCAGCGCCCGCTCGACATTCTCGGTGTCGGTGATGTCCTGGAAGGCGAGCAGGGTCTTGCCGTCCGGCAGCGGGATGGTCATGCAATTCAGCACGCTGCCGTCCTTGCGCTCGAGCTTGAGCGCGACCTGGGCGCGGTTCTCGATCGCGGTGATCGATTCGCGCAGCGTCCGCCAGGTCAGCGCGTCGTCGAACAGCGGCCGGCACAGCGCTTCCACTTGCTCGATATGCGGTTCGCCCTGCAGCGCGTCGGCCGGCAGTTTCCACATCTTGGCGAAGGGCGGGTTGAACAGTTCGGCACGGCCGTTGCTGCCGAACACCGTGACCGCTTCGCCGAGATTGTCGAGGGTCTCGCGCTGCACCCTGGTCAGGCGGTCGTAGCGGCGCGCGAGATCGAGGCTCTCGGTGACATTGTCGAATAGATAGGTGACGCCGCCCTCGAGGTTCGGCGTGGTGACGACGCTGATGGCGCGGCCGTCCGGAAGGAACCAAGTGTAGGTCTCGGATTCGACCGCGCGATAGGCCTCGTGCAGCTTGGCCTTCCAGGCGCGGAAGTCAGGCTGCTCGGGCAGCTTGCGGTTGGCCCGCAGGCGATCGAGCACGCTGGAATCATCGGGATTGCTGTCGAGGAAGGCCTGGTCGAGGCCCCACAGCCGCCGATAGGACTCGTTGTAGAAGGTGAGCCGCCGGTCGGCGTCGAACACCGCGACGCCCGAGGACAATTGGTCGAGGGTGCGGCGGTGCGCTTCGACCATCCGCGCGATCGCCGCGCGCAATGCCGCGGCCTCGCTGGCGTCGATCGCGATCCCGGCGCTGCCGCCGGAGAGTTTCAGCGCCTGGACGTCGTAGATCCGGCGCTCGCCGCTGACCACGATCGGCAGCCGTGCGGCATAATTGGCATTGTCGTTCAGCGCGCGGGTCAGTTCGGTGCGCTGGTCGCTTTCGAGCAGTTCGAGATTGCGCTGCAGCGCGTCCGACACGCTCTTGCCCTCGGTGGCGCGGACATAGGCGGCGTTGGCATAGCGCAGATTGCCTTCGAGGCTCTTGGCCCAGATCGGCCAGGGGGCTGCGGCGGCGAAATCGCGGAGCAGCTCGGTCTCCTCCTGCAGCGTCTTGTAGCGCAGGTTGGATTCGGCGAGCTCGCGGCGCAGGCCGCCGAGCTCGCGGATCCGCACGATGGCCTGGCCGCCGATCGCGCGGCCCATCGCCTCGATGGCGCGGCCGGCCGAGGTCGAGAGGTTGAGCAGGAACGCCTCGCCCTTCTCGCGCAACGCGTCGACCGCGTGGTCCATCTGCAACGCCGGCTCGGGCGGCAGCCAGGTTCCGAAGGCGAGGACGCGTTGCGGCGGGCCTTCCTGCGACATCACCAGCGAGATGTCGCCCGAGATCTGCGGCCGGTTGTCGCCGGCGGCCCACGAGATCAGCACCTGCGGCTCGACGAACAGCAATGCGCGCAGCCGGTCCGATTGCGCCTGCAGGTCCGTGATCTCGGACTGCAGCTGCTCCTCGTTCCGCGTCGCGCGCAGCCGGGTGCGCATCAACAGGATCGCGGCGACGGCGGAGAAGCCGACCAGCGCGAACGACGTCGCGAGGACCGCGACCTCCTGATGATTGAAACCGAAATGATCCGACATCGCCTGGGCCACCAGGCCTTCGGCGGCAAACGAGGTGCGGGCCGGCAGCAATGCTGACATGGCGAGCCCAATCATGCCGTCGCGCGCCAGTGAGGTGCATGACAGCAGGGTTCGACGCATTGCCGCGACTACGCCCGACATATGTTGCCCCAGAACGCACAAACCTTAAGGCATGATCCGGAAAAGAGGAGACCGGTGTTCCCTCACGGCAAACGTACGACGTTTGTCCGGGGATCATGCCCAAGCAGGACCCGACAGCCCGACGAAGACCCCCCGTCGCGCTCGAATCAATCCAGAATAGTCCCAACGGGACTCGGCGAGTAAGAGTCCAGACCGTGAACGCAGAATCCGCTGTGAAAAAATGCGGCCGGTGGTGTGGATTTTACGCGAATTGACTCCGTAATCGTGCGGAGAGCGCGCGCAAAGCGTGATCTCGCGGAGGCGGTCCGCACACTTCGCGCTAGCGGCCGGTCGAGCCGAAGCCGCCGCCGCCGCGATCGGTTGCCGGCAGCACGTCGACCGGAACCAGCTCGGCGCGGGTGACCGGCGCGATCACCATCTGCGCGATGCGCTCGCCGCGCCGGATCGAGAACACCTCATGGCCGTGATTGATCAGGAGCACGTTGATCTCGCCGCGATAATCGGCATCGATCGTGCCGGGCGAGTTCAGCACCGTGACGCCGTATTTGGCGGCAAGGCCGGAACGCGGCCGCACCTGTGCCTCAAAGCCCGGCGGCAGCGCGATCGTCAGCCCGGTTGGAACCATCTCGTACCGGCCCGGCAGCAGCAGCAGCGGCGCCGACCGCGGCACCGCGGCCAACAGGTCGAGCCCGGCCGCGTCTGCGGTCTGGTAGATCGGCAGCAGGAGATCTGCGCCATGCGGCAATTGGTGGACTTCAACCTTGATGGTGGCGCTCACGATCCGGTTCCTACTTCTCGTGCGATCCGCGAGACCAGCGCGGTCGCGACTTCCTCCTTGGTCATCACGGGCCAGGAATCGACGGTGACGTCCTTGCCCTCGCGCGAGAGCAGGTGAACGGTATTGCGGTCGCCGCCCATCACGCCGGTTGCCGGCGAGACGTCGTTGGCGACGATCCAGTCGCAGCCCTTGCGCGCGAACTTCGCCTTGGCGTTCTCGATCAGGTGCTCGGTCTCGGCGGCGAAACCGATCACCAGCGGCGGCCGCTTCTCCTTGAGCTTGGAGATGGTCGCGAGGATGTCGGGGTTCTCGACCAGCTGCAGCGGCGGCATGCCGGCCGCGGTCTTCTTCAATTTCTGGGTGCCTTCGCTGGCGACCCGCCAGTCGGCGACCGCGGCGGCAAAGATCGCAACGTCGACCGGCAGCGCCGCCTCGACCCGGTGCAGCATGTCGCGCGCGGATTCGACGCGCATCACGGAGATGCCCTGGGGATCGTCGAGCTCGACCGGGCCGGTCACCAGCACCACCTCGGCGCCGGCGGCGCGCGCGGCGGCGGCGATGGCAAAGCCCTGCTTGCCGGACGAGCGGTTGGCGATGTAGCGCACCGGATCGATCGCTTCATGGGTCGGCCCGGCGGTGATCAGCACGCGCTTGCCCGCGAGCGGGTGCGGCTGCGGCGGCCGCAGCATGCGGTCGGCGGCCGCGGCGATCTCGGTTGGCTCGGCCATCCGCCCGACGCCGGCTTCGCCGGCTTCGGCCATCTCGCCGGCATTGGGGCCGACGGTATGGACGCCGTCACGGCGGAGTTGCAGCACGTTGCGGCGGGTGGCCGGATTGTTCCACATCAGCGGGTTCATCGCCGGCGCCAGCAGGATCGGCCGGTTGGCCGCCAGCAGCGTGGCGGTGGCGAGGTCGTCGGCATGGCCCTGCGCCATCTTGGCCATCAGGTCGGCGGTGGCGGGCGCCACCACAATCAGGTCGCAGTCCCGCGCCAGGCGGATATGGCCGGCGTCGAACTCGCTCTCGGCGTCGAACAGGTCGGTGTAGACGCGCTCATGCGACAGCGCGCTGGCGGCCAGCGGCGTGACGAACTGCTGGGCCGCCTTGGTCAGCACGCAGCGGACCTGGATGCGCCGCTCCTTGAGCCGCCGGATCAGATCCAGCGCCTTGTAGGCTGCGATCCCGCCGCCGATGATCAGGGTCACCTTGGGCTCGCCGGCCGCGCTGGCGGGCCGTGGGGCAGGGGCTGTCACGGTAAGGGAACCGGCCGCAAGCGCCCCGGTGGGCTCCGTACCGCCGTCTGCGAGCTCCCGGAGGATCACCCGGACCTCCTCCTCGACCGAGCGTCCGTTTTTGGCGGAGCGGAGCCGCAGATAGCTTTTCAGCGCGTCGTCGAGTTTGCGGATGGTCAGGCTGGCCATGGCGTGTCCCAGGCATCATGCTCAAACAGTGATAGCGATGCTATCACACAGTGCATGCATTGCAATCAGTGTGCACGGATGGCGAAGAAGATTGCGATGGAGGCGATGGCAATGACCCAGAGGCCCACGGTCTGTACCCGCGCCTTGCGGGCCTCGGCGCGGGCCATTTCGTCGATCGAGTCCGACGACAGCATGTGACCCTCCCGTGTCATGGTCTCCAGCTGCTCGAGCACCGTCACGGCGCGGCTGGCGATCGACGGCAAATTGGCGAGGATGCGGCCGAGCTCGCCCGCACCCGAAATCGCGCCCTGGATTCGTCCGGCCGGGCCGAGATTCTGCGTGATCCATTCGCGCACCACGGGATCGGCGATCTTCCAGATGTCGAGCTTGGGGTCGAAGCCGCGCGCCACGCCCTCGACCACCACCATGGTCTTCTGCAGCAGGATCAGTTCGGGCCGCGTCTGCATGTCGAACAGGCCGGTGACCTCGAGCAGAAGCGTGAGCAGCTTCGCCATCGAGATTTCCTCGGCGGTGCGGTTGTGGATCGGCTCGCCGATGGCGCGGATCGCCTGCGCGAAATTCTCCACCGAATGGTGGCCCGGGACATAGCCGGCCTCGAAATGCACCTCGGCGACGCGGCGATAGTCGCGGGTGATGAAGCCGAGCAGGATCTCGGCGAGGAAGCGCCGCTCCTTCAGCCCGAGCCGTCCCATGATGCCGAAATCGACGGCGACCAGCCGGCCGGCCTCGTCGAGGAACAGGTTGCCCGGATGCATGTCGGCATGGAAGAAGCCGTCGCGCAGCGCGTGGCGCAGGAAGCTCTGGATCACCTTGCGGCCGAGATCGGGCAGGTCGACCTTGGCTTGCGCGAGGCGAGCATGGTCGTTCAGCGCGATGCCGTCGATCCACTCCATCGTCAGCACGCTGTGCGCGGTGCGATCCCAATCCACCGTAGGCACGCGGAAATCCGGGTCGTCGCGCGTGTTCTCGGCCATCTCCGACAGCGCGGCCGCCTCGAGCCGCAGGTCCATCTCCATCGCGACCGAGCGCGACATCGTGTTGATGACTTCGATCAGCCGCAGCCGCCGCGCCTCGGCGGAATGCGCCTCCGCCTTGTGCGCAACGAAGAAGAAGTCGCTGAGGTCGCGGCGGAAGCGGGCGGCGACGTTGGGCCGGAGCACCTTGACCGCAACCTGCTGCCGCACGCCGTCGCGCTCGACCTCGCCGCGATGCACCTGCGCGATCGAGGCTGCGGCAACTGCAGGCCCGAGATGCACAAAGGCCTGCGCCAGCGGCCGTTCCAGCGATTGCGTGACGACGGTTTCGGCTTCTTCCTGCGCGAACGGCGGCAGCCGGTCCTGCAGGCTTTCGAGGTCGCGCGCCATCGCGACGCCAACCACGTCGGGGCGGGTGGCGAGGAATTGGCCGAGCTTGAGATAGGCCGGCCCGAGCCGGGTCAGCGCGCGCGACAGCCGTGGACCGGACTTGCCGTCGCGGCGCTCGATCAGCCGCGCCAGCTTCAGCGCGAGCTGCCCGGGCGGCGGCACCAGCGCGGGATCGACGACGCCGAACACGCCTTCGCGCGCAAACACGAAACCGGCGCGGGCAAGGCGCGTAATGTGGGACAGTGCAGAGATCACAAACGCCAGCCCGAATGCAGCGCCACGATGCCGCCGGAGAGGCTCTGCCACTTCACGCGCGCAAAGCCGGCGGCGCCGATCATCTCGGCGAACGCGCTCGGGCGCGGGAATTTGCGGATCGACTCGACGAGATACTGATAGGACTCGGCGTCACCGGTGACGGCGCGGCCGAGCGGCGGGATCACCTTGAAGGAAAACAGATCGTAGATCTTGTCGAGGCCGGGCACGTCGACGGTGGAGAATTCCAGGCACAGGAAACGGCTGCCGGGCTTGAGCACCCGATAGGCCTCGCGCAGTGCCAGCTCGATCTGCGGCACGTTGCGGATGCCGAACGCGATGGTGTAGGCGTCGAACGCGCGGTCGGCGAAGCCCAGCGCCTCGGCATTGCCCTCAACGAACGACACGCGGTCATCGAGGTGCTGTTTGGTGGCGCGCTCGCGGCCGACGGCCAGCATGTCGGTATTGATGTCGCAGACCGTGGCATGGAAGCCGGTGCCCGCGGTCTTGGCGGCCCGGAACGAGATGTCGCCGGTGCCGCCGGCGACGTCGAGCAGCGCGAACGGCCGGTTGCCCTTCGGCGGGTTGAGCGCCGTGATCATGACGTCCTTCCAGGCCCGGTGCAGGCCGCCCGACATCAGATCGTTCATCAAGTCATAGCGCGACGCTACGCTGTGAAACACGTCGTTCACCAGCGTCTGCTTCTCGCCCAGGGGCACGTCCCTGAAGCCGAAATGGGTGGTTTGATCCGGCCGATCCATCACTCAGAACTCTTACCTTTTTGGTCGCGTTTTCCTCACGCGAACCGGTGCCCGCTTCGCTCGAAAACGCTCCAGCCAAACCATAGCGCGGCGGCCGCAATGGCGCTATCACGTCACTTTCAAAAGGTGAATGCCTGCCATGCCGGAATTACCCGAAGTCGAGACCGTCCGCCGCGGCCTGCAACCGGCCATGGAAGGCTCCAAAATCCTCAAGGCCGAGGCCCGCCGCAAGGATTTGCGGTTTCCGTTTCAAAAAGACTTTATCGCCCGGCTCGAGGGCCGGACCATCACCGGGCTCGGCCGCCGTGCCAAATATTTGATGGCGGACCTGAACTCCGGCGACGTGCTGCTGATGCATCTGGGCATGTCGGGCTCGTTCCGGGTGCTGAAGCAGGAAGGCGCGGCGGCGCCGGGGCAATTCCACCACCCGCGCAGCGACGATCGCGCGCACGATCATGTCGTGTTCCACATGTCGTCGGGCGCGGCGGTCGTGTTCAACGATCCCAGGCGCTTCGGCTACATGAAGATCATCGCCCGCAACGCGGTCGAGGATGAACCACTGCTGAAGGGGCTCGGTCCCGAGCCGCTCGGCAACGAGTTCGGCGCCGCGATGCTGGCGCGCTCCTGCCACAACAAGAAGACCAGCCTGAAGGCGGCGCTGCTCGATCAGCGCGTGGTGGCGGGACTTGGCAACATCTATGTCTGCGAGGCGCTGTTTCGTTCGCACCTGTCGCCGCGGCGATTGGCCGCGACGCTTGCGACCAAGAAGGCCGAGCCCACCGACCACGCCAAACGGCTGGTCGATGCGATCCATTCGGTGCTCAACCAGGCGATCAAGGCCGGCGGCTCCTCGATCAGCGACCATCGGTTGACCAACGGCGATCTCGGCTATTTCCAGCATTCGTTCCAGGTCTATGACCGCGAAGGCGAGACATGCCGCACCTCGGGCTGCGGGGGCATCGTCAGGCGCTTCACCCAGAACGGCCGTTCGACGTTCTGGTGCCCGAAGTGCCAGAAGTGACATGTTCGCGACGCCGCGCATCGAGACGCAGCGCCTGATCCTGCGGCCGCTTGCGCCCTCGGATGCCCCGGCGATCCAGCGTCACTTCAACAATTGGAACGTGATCAAGACCCTCGCCACGGTGGTGCCGTGGCCGTATCCCAACGACGGCGCGGAAAGCTTCATCAAGCGGGAGCTGGACAAGATCGCGGCCGGCGAGGAGAGCTATCAATGGGTGCTGGTGTTGCGCGCCGGCGATGGCGGAGCGATCGGCAACATCAATTTCCGGCCGCGCGCCGATGGCCGCAAGGGCAATCGCGGGTTCTGGCTCGCCGAACCGTATTGGAATCAGGGCCTCATGACCGAGGCGATCGCCGCGGTGAATGATTTCGCCTTCCTGACGCTCGACCTCGATCACTTCCATGTCTGCAACGCGCCGTCCAACGTCGCCTCGCGCCGGGTCAAGCAGAAGACCGGCGCCGAATTCGTCGGCTTCGTCGAGCTTCCGCATCACAACGGCGAATCCCGGGCGGAGAAGTGGAAGGTCACGCGCGAGGCCTGGCTGCGCGATCGGCGCTGACGTCGCATTCGCGAATGCCGCCATGACGAAGTTCGCGGTGGCTTGACCGCGCCTGCGAGGCCGAACAACATGCCGCCCATCGCTCCCTAGAAAAACGAGAACACAATGGCGATGAACGGCAACTGGCGCGATCGCGCCGCGACAAGTTTTCAGTGCGAGAAGCAGCCGGCCACCAGCAGCCGCGGCATGGTGGTGAGCAATCATCCGCTGGCGTCAGCTGCGGGCGCCGAGATGTTAGCTGCCGGCGGCAATGCGATCGATGCGGCGATCGCCACCCTGTTCACGCTGACCGTGGTCGAGCCGATGATGGTCGGCATCATCGGCGGCGGCATGGCGCATATTCGTCTCGCCGACGGCAGCCATCGCTTCATCGACGGCCAGAGCACGGTGCCGCAGGCGGTGAAGCCGGATACCTACACGTCGAAGCCCGGTTCGGCGCATGACGTGTTCGACACCGTCGGCAATGAGAATCTGAATGGCCCGAAGGCGGTCGCGGTGCCGGGCTCGCTGAAGGCGTGGTGCGAAACCTTGCGCCGCTTCGGCACCATGAGCCTTGCCGACGTGATGCAACCCGCGATCAAGCATGCGGCGCGCGGCTATGCGGCGACGCCTTATCTGCACGAATGCATCACCGACGGCGCCGAAGAGATGCTGAAGGACAAGCCGATCGCGGCGATCTACCTGCCCAACGGCATCCCGCTGAAGCCGGGCGAGCGCGTGGTGCAGGCGGAGTATGCCGAGACGCTGAAATACATCGCCGACCATGGCGACAACGCGCTCTACCAGGGACCGCTCGGCGACATCCTGGTCGATTACATGAAGAGGAACGGCGGCTTCATCGCGCAGCAGGATCTCGCGACCTACAAGACCGTCGAGCGGCAGCCGATCCGCTGCGACTATCGCGGCTGGGAAATCCTCGGGCCCCCGCCGCCGGCCGCGTCGGGCGTGCACATCACAGAGATGCTCAACATCCTCGAAGGCTATGACATCGCCCACTTCGGCTTCGGCACGGCCGAGACGATCCATTATCTTGCCGAGGTGCTGAAGATCGCCTTTGCGGACCGTGAAGCGGCGAGCGGTGATCCCGCCTATATCAACGTGCCGGTGGAGCAGCTGACCTCGAAGGCCTATGCCGAGGAGCGCCGCCGGGCGATCGATCCCGACCGCGCGCAGGCCTGGGGCGCCGGCATCACCCAGCTCGAAAGCGCGCACACCACGCACATGACTGCGGCGGATGCGATGGGCAATGTGGTCGCGACCACCCAGACCATCAACAATCTGTTCGGGGCCAAGATATTGATCCCGGGCCTCGGCACCGTGCCGAACAACTACATGAACCTGTTCGATCCGCGGCCGGGGCACGCGCTGTCGCTGGCCGCGGGCAAGCGCGTCACCACCTCGATGTCGCCGATGATGGCGCTGCGCGACGGCAAGCTGGCCTACGCACTCGGCCTGCCCGGCGGAAAGCGCATCTTCCCGAGCGCGATGCAGGCGCTGATCAATCTGATCGATCACGGCATGGATTTGCAGGAAGCGGTCGAGGCGCCGCGGGTGTGGACCGAGGGCAATGCGCTGGAGGTCGAGCAGGCGGTGCCGGAGGCCGTGCGTGCGGCGCTCTCAGCGAAAGGCCACCGCGTGCAGGTGGTGGCCACGGTGGCCGGCGGCATGAACGCGATCCAGTTCCACGCCGATGGCACGATGTCCGGCGCGGCCTGCTGGCGCGCCGACGGCACGCCGGTCGGCATTGCCGGTGGTCTCGCGCGGGCGGGCGTGCGGTTTGCGCTGAGGTGAGGTTGGGTACACTCGCAAGTGAGATCGTCATACCCCGCGAAAGCGGGCATCCAGAACGAGAGCTATACCCACCGTCGTCCCGGCGAAAGCCGGGACCCATAACCACAGCCCGTCATTGTTGCGCACCGCTGAAACGACGAGTCC
Organism: Bradyrhizobium sp. INPA03-11B; assembly: GCF_040446015.1. Lineage (NCBI taxonomy): Bacteria > Pseudomonadati > Pseudomonadota > Alphaproteobacteria > Hyphomicrobiales > Nitrobacteraceae > Bradyrhizobium > Bradyrhizobium sp. INPA03-11B. The sequence goes on along the minus strand of NZ_JASGSR010000019.1, from coordinate 6,955 downwards.
CGCCTACAACACCTGCTGCGGCGTATGGGTCCCGGCTCCCGTGCGCAATTGCGCACTAGGCCGGGACGACGAATGGACAGAACCCGGGCTGCTCTGCCGAATTACTTCCTGACGCAGATCACGCGGACCACGGCGGATTTGGCATCCGCTGATTCGCCCGATGCGGTGACGGCATGTGCCTTCAGAAAGGTGCGCACCGTGTCGGCCGGCACCAGCGCGGCCTGCGCCGGTGGTGCCGCGTTTGCGGGACCTGCAACGATGACGGGCTTCAGCAATGCGATGCCGGCAAACTTGCCGCCGCCGTCGAGCGCTGCCGCACCCGAGAACCCGAGCGCCGGCGGTGGTGACAGTGCCTGATCGCCGCCGCCGAGCTGCGCCACCGCAGCCTTGACGCTGCTCGCGGCCGCGCCGCCGCCCTGGTTCTGCGGATCGGCGATGCCGGTGATGTCGAGCGCGGTCTGGGTTGCCTGGCCTGCGATGTTGAGCGGCTTCAGTCCGCGCGCGCCATAGATGCGCAGCAATGCGAGATCGTGGTCCTTGTCGGCCGCGACCCGGTCGGCATTGCCGTGGCCCGGGATCGTCAGCGCGATGCAATCATCGGTCGCTATCCGGTCGGTGATAACTGCGCCATCGTCGCTGACCACGACCCCGGTGGCATATTCGACGGTCTTGCGCGGCGGCGGGCCGGCCTGCACGCCAGATGGAAATGCATTGAAGGCGCTCGACATCGCGATCACCACCGGCTCGACCGTGATCTGCATCGCCTGATCGTAGAGGATGGTGAGGATGCGGACCTCGTCGCCCTTCAAGGTGCCGCGCAGATAGAACTTCTTCAGCCCCTGCATGCCCGACAGCACGAAGAAATCCGGCTTCACCACGGTGTAGTCGATGGTGCGGCCGGCCGGCTCCTTCTTCTCCTGCTCGGCGAGCTTTGCGGTGGTCGGGCTGGCTTCCTTGCGCCGGGTCAGCAGCACCTGGACGGTGCCGGTCGGCGAGGTCCATTTGGCGCCGGAGGCGTCGCTGGTAAGCTGCGGCACCAGTTTTGTGGGAATGCCGAGCCGCGCCCCGGTGGCAGGCTCGGTGACGATCCGCCAGCCGACGCTCTCCTGCTTGCGCCGCGCGGTGTCGGCGAGCACGCCGCGCTCCTGCGGGTTCAGCACGCCGGTCGGCTTGCCGCCGCGGTTCTTCTGGAATTCCTTGATCGCATTGACCATGCGCTCGCTGACGTCGCCGGTAATCGCACCGTTATATTCGCCGACCCAGGCGAGGTCGGATTGCAGCGCCAGCCGCTCGGCCTGCGCCATCGCGCTGGCGGTATCCTCTGGTTTCTGCAGCGCCGGGCGGATCGGCACCGTCGTCACGGTCTTCGGCTTGGCCCCGGCCGTCGATGGCGGCGTCAACTGGGCATGTGCAGCGCCCATGCCTCCAACCGTCACGGCCGCGACCATCAATGTTGCCGAAAGCATCAATCTCATGACAAATCCGGGGAAATGACTGAAACCATTGACGTCGACGCAATTAAGCACATCTGCTTGGTCGGCAACAACCGCGCTCCGGTTCAGGGAACAGCGCGCAGGACATCAAGATGCTGAGTGCCGACGAACTTGAACGCTATGCCCGCCACATCGTGCTGCGCGAGGTGGGCGGCCCCGGCCAGAATGCGCTGAAAGAGGCATCGGTGCTGGTGATCGGCGCCGGTGGCCTCGGCGCACCGGTGCTGATGTATCTGGCTGCGGCCGGCGTCGGCCGTCTCGGCGTGATCGATGACGACATCGTCTCGCTCTCCAATTTGCAGCGCCAGATCATCCATACGACGTCCGACATCGGCAAGCGCAAGGTCGACAGCGCGGCGGCGCAGATCCACGCGCTCAATCCGCATGTGACGTTCGAGGCGCATCCGATGCGGCTCACCGCCGACAATGCGATGGCGCTGATCGGAAATTACGATCTCGTGCTCGACGGCTCCGACAATTTCGAGACCCGCTATCTCGTCGCCGACGCGTGCTTCCTCGCGAAGCGGCCGCTGATCACGGCGGCGCTCGGCCAGTTCGACGGCTCGCTGACCACGATCCGCGCCCACGAGAAGAATGCGGAAGGCGTCTTCAACCCGACCTATCGCTGCCTGTTCCCGGAGGCGCCCCCGCCGGGCACCGTGCCGGCCTGCGCCGAGGCCGGCGTGATGGGGGCGCTGGCCGGACTCATGGGATCGATGATGGCGCTCGAGGCGATCCGCGAGATCGTCGGCTTCGGCGAGGGCCTGGTCGGCCGCCTCCTGATGGTGGATGCGCGCGCGATGCGGTTCGAAACCCTGCGTTACGCGCGCGATCCGCAGAACCCGCTCAATGGTGATGCACCGGGCATCACCGATCTGAGCGGACATCGGACCTGATTGCCGCCGTTATCGGGTGGCCGGCTTCTCGCTGTCGAGATGCGCCATCTGCTCGGCCGCATAGCGCGTGCCGGCAGCGATATCCGGCGGGAAGGCTTTCGCCAGCGCTGCGAGATGTGCCTGCGTCAGCGTCAGCCTGGTCGCGCCGAGCGCTTCGGTGAGACGGTTGCGGGTGCGGGCGCCGACCAGCGGCACGATCTCCTTGCCTTGTGCCGCCACCCAGGCGATCGCGACCTGCGCCGGTGTTGCCCCGATCTCGGCGGCAATGGCGCGCAACTGCTCCGCCAGCGCGAGATTGGCGTCGAGGTTCGCGCCCTGGAAGCGCGGCGTCATCAGCCGATAGTCCCTGCCGATCTTGCCGGAATCCTTCGACCAGTGACCGCTGATCAGCCCGCGCGCCAGCACGCCGTAGGCCGTGATGCCGATGCCAAGCTCGCGGCAGGTCGTCAGGATGTCGCGTTCGATGCCACGCTCGATCAGCGAGTATTCGATCTGGAGATCGACGATCGGATGCACGGCATGGGCACGGCGGATGGTGTCGGAGCCGACCTCGGACAGGCCGATATGTTTGATGTAGCCGGACTTCACCAGATCGGCGAGGCCGCCGATCGTCTCCTCGATCGGAACGTTGGGATCAAGACGTGCCGGGCGGTAGATGTCGATGTAGTCGGTGCCGAGACGTTGCAGCGAATAGGCGAGGAAGTTCTTCGTCGCGGCCGGCCGCGTGTCCATTCCGGCGAATTCACCCGCGGGGCCGCGCAGTGCGCCGAACTTGACGCTGATCTGGAGCCGGTCGCGCGCGACATCCTTCAAGGCTTCGCGCACCAGCATCTCATTGTGGCCCATCGCGTAGAAGTCGCCGGTATCCAGCAGCGTGATGCCGGCATCGAGCGCCGCATGCACCGTGGCGATGCTCTCGCCGCGATCGGCTGGGCCATAGACCTCAGACATCCCCATGCAGCCGAGGCCGATCTGCGAAACCGTGGGGCCGGTGGAACCGAGTTTGCGTGTATCCATGGTGGCGTTCCCTGCGTGTTACGGCGTGCGATCACGTCGCCAAAATCGCGCGGCTGATATGGGCCGACCCGGGTTTCGGGATAAGCTGGACAATCCAGAATAGGTTGTTCACTATATCGAACAATGCAGGATTTCGACCTTCGCGACCTCGACGCCTTCGTGGCGGTGGCGCGCACCCGCAACTTCCGACGCGCCGCATTGGAGCAGCACGTCTCGGTGTCCAGCCTCAGCCAGCGGCTGCGCGACATGGAGGAGCGGCTCGGCGTCCGCCTGATGAACCGCACCACCCGAAGCGTATCGCTGACCGAGGCCGGCGAGCTGCTACTCGCGCGCGTCGCGCCGGCCATGGTCAATGTCGCCGACGCGATCACCGAGGTGCGCGGCCTGCGCGCCGAGCCGTCCGGGCGCCTGCGCATCAACGCGCCGCCGCCCGCGGTCGATCTCGTGCTGGCGCCGATGATCGCGCCGTTCCTCGCCAGATATCCGAAAGTTGACCTCGACCTCGTGGCCGAGAGCGCGTTCGTGGACATCGTCGCGCAGGGATTTGACGCCGGCGTGCGCTACGGCGAGCATTTGGCGCAGGACATGGTGGCGGTTCCGCTCGGCGCGCCGCAGCGCTACGCGGTCGTGGCGTCGAGCGACTATGTCGCCAAGCATGGCCGGCCGATGCATCCGAAGGATCTGCTGGCGCATGCCTGCATCCGCAGCCGCTTCAGCAACGGCGTGATGTTCGATTGGGAGTTCGAGAAGAACGGCCGCGTGGTGAAGATCTCGCCGCCGGCCAAGCTGACCGCGACCCATCTCGGCCTCGCGCTGCGCGCGGTCCATGACGGCGTCGGCTATTGGGCGACGTTCGAGGGCTACGTCCGCTACGGCGTCAAATCCGGTGCGCTCGTCAGCGTGCTCGACGACTGGTGCCCGCCGTTCGACGGCCCGTTCCTCTACTACCCGAGTCGCCGCCAGCCGCCGCCGGCGCTCGCCGCGTTCGTGTCGTTCGTCGCCGACTGGCGCAAGCAGGCGCGGCGGAGGAAATAAGGTCGAGCTGTCACACCCTCCCCTGGAGGGTCCCTGGAGGGGGAGGGTCGGCTCACATGGAGCGCAGCGGAATGTGAGACGGGGTGGGGTGATCTCTCAACACGGACAGTGTCTGCGTGGAGAGACCGTCACCCCACCCCGCCGCTCATTTCATTCGCGTCGACCCTCCCCTCCAGGGGAGGGTGAAAGAGCGCTGTGCGACCTCAGAACAGTCCCACATTGTCGTCCGGGCTCCCGCGCGCAATTGCGCACTAGGCAGGGACGACACCGAATGCGGGTCGGCCGCACCGGCTCCTTTGCATGGGGTTGTTTTCGATATTTTGGCAGTGCCGTAGCCCGGATGGAGCGAAGCGTAATCCGGGGCGGTCTTGACGTGGCGATGCTGTCCCGGATTTCGCTGCGCTCCATCCGGGCTACGGAATTCCTACAGCATGCTCGGCAGCACGCGATCCGGCGGCTTGTGGGCGTCGAGGAAGGTCCGGATGTTGATGATCACCTTCTCGCCCATCTCGACGCGGCCTTCGATGGTGGCCGAGCCCATGTGGGGCAGCAGCGTCACCTTGCCCGCCTTGGCGAGCCGCACCAGCTTCGGGTTCACCGCGGGCTCGTGCTCATAGACGTCGAGCGCTGCGCCGCCGATATCGCCGGCTTCGATCAGCTTGATCAGTGTGTCCTCGTCGATCACCTCGCCGCGCGCGGTGTTGACGACATAGGCCTCTTTCCGGATCAGCTTGAGCCGCCGCGCCGAGAGCAGATGGTAGGTCGCCGGCGTGTGCGGGCAGTTCACCGAGATGATGTCCATCCGCGCCAGCATCTGGTCGAGGCTTTCCCAATAGGTCGCGCCGAGCTCTTCGGCGATCATGGGCGCCACCGGGCGGCGGTTGTGATAGTGGATCTGCAGGCCGAAGGCGCGGGCGCGGCGCGCCACGGCCTGGCCGATGCGGCCCATGCCGACGATGCCGAGCCGCTTGCCACCGATGCGGTGGCCGAGCATCCAGGTCGGCGACCAGCCGGCCCAGTGCTGCTTGCCTTCGGTCAGGATCGAGGCGCCTTCGATCAGCCGGCGCGGCACTGCAAGGATCAGCGCCATGGTCATGTCGGCGGTGTCCTCGGTCAGCACCTTCGGCGTGTTGGTCACCGTGATGCCGCGGGCATGGGCTGCGGCGACGTCGATATTGTCGACGCCGTTGCCGAAATTGGCGATCATCTTCAGCTTGCAGTCGGGCTGATTGATCACGTCCTCGCGGATCATGTCGGTCACGGTCGGCACCAGCACGTCGGCGGTCCTCGCCGCTTCGGCGATCTGCTCCGGCGTCATCGGCGTGTCGTCGAGATTCAGTCTGGCATCGAACAGCTCGCGCATCCGGGTCTCGATCGAGTCCGGCAGCTTGCGGGTGACGACGACGAGAGGCTTTTTCTTCACCGACATGTCCTGCTTTCATGAGGCGCGCGGCTCGCCAAAAACCGAGCCGTTGAGGCCTCATTAACCCGGTTGTTCGACACTGCTGATAGCCGCGCTGTCCCGGCGTTTCCTTCGCGTTTCCTAGGGTTCCCCGATACTTGCCCCGGCTTTCGTCAGGGGAAATTCGGGTGTTCTGGCTCTCAGGCGTTCCGTCCTCTCTAGCAGAAGGCCGGGCCAAGACAAGAACCCCTCGGACGTGCGGTGCGGGAGCGGACGGCGCAGGGGCCTGAGACTTTAGGCGTGGGTTTGGGTTTGGATTTGGGTTTGGGTTGCAGCTCGCCGAATGCGGTTGGGCATCCCGGCAGGAGACGAGTTGATGGTCTGGCGTTTCGGTTCATTGGTGGCTCTGGTCGGGAGCATGCTGAGCGCGTCGGTCAGCCCGGGACATACCGCCAAGGATTTGAGCCCCACCACCAGCGGTTTGCCGATCCCGCGCTATGTCAGCCTGAAATCCGATCATGTGAACGTCCGCGGCGGCCCGACCAAGGATAACGACGTCGCCTGGGTCTACACGCGCTCGGGGCTGCCGGTCGAAATCACCGCCGAGTTCGAGAACTGGCGCCGGGTGCGCGATTCCGAAGGCGCCGAAGGCTGGGTCTATCATTCCCTGCTGTCCGGCCGCCGCACTGCGGTCGTCACGATGAAGAACAAGGACGATCTGGCCTCGCTGTACGATCGCCCCGACGCCACCAGCGCGATCGCGGCGCGCCTGCAGGCCGGCGTCGTCGCGCAGGTCAAGAAATGCGCTAACAGCTGGTGCCGGGTCACCGGCAACGGCTTCGACGGCTGGATCGAGCAGCAGCGCCTCTGGGGCGTCTACGCCGACGAGAAGGTGGACTGAGATTTGTTGTCGTCCCGGCCGAGTGCGCAATCGCGCACGGGGGGCCGGACCCATACCGCGTGATTTATCGTTGGCGCGCGGTAGGAGACGCCTTTAGCAGCAACCAAGATTTGTGGTTATGGGTCCCGGCTTTCCAGGCCGTGCAAAAACCACGCTCTGATGGTGGATTTTGGCGGCTGAGATTGATTCGGGGGGACGATGGGACACGTCA
>NZ_JASGSR010000199.1:0-9648 GCF_040446015.1 Bradyrhizobium sp. INPA03-11B | reverse complement strand
ACCTTGAGCGCTCCACACATCCGTGCCTGATTGCGGCGCGCCAAGTCCGTGATCATTCCCCAATCGTAAGTGTAGGCGATCGGCTTAAGGCCGAGCTCGCGCACCGCGTAGTGAAGGCCGAAGCTGCTATCGCGTCCTCCGCTCAGCGTGATCAGGCAGTCGGCGGAGGCACCGTTGCGGCGCGCCTTCAGCTTGTTGGCTTCGGCCTCCAGGGCAGGACGCCCCAGATAGGTCTTCGGTTGGTGGTTTTGGCAGAAGTTGCAGACCCCGCTTGCATCGAAAGCGATGAAAGGGACAGTTTCTGGCAAAATACAGCGCGTGCACCGGCGCAATGCCTTGATGGGCTGCGGATCGATCTCGAAGCGAGAGAAATTACCAAGCTTGACTGCGGGCACCGAATTGAAGGTCGTGGCATTGCGGACCTTGGCGGGCGTGTCGTCCCGGATCTCGCGCCGCCGAGGAGCAATTGCCGGCGCCCCTTCGGGGGCGGCCCCGAGGTCGATCTCCTGGCTGGTCAGCGTATCGAGTTTGATCAGCAGCGCGCCACCAGCCCTGATCTGTCGGATTGCGTCCGAACGCGCAGGCCAAGCCAAGCCTGGCGTGGTGAGGAATTCCTCAAGAATGTAACGCTCAGACGCGAAGACGACTGTGCCGTCAGCCACGCTCGGCGCCACATAGAGAGAGCCGTTATTCGTTGCGAGTACCATGCAGTCGAGGTCGTCGAACACGAGCGCGGTCGAAACTGTTCCAAGCAACCTGCGGAATGTCGAGCGCATCGCATCGACGAGGGTTTCGCCCCTGTCGAGATGCTGGCGGAGCAATTGGAGCAATACTTCGGTATCGACCTCGGCCTTCCGCTCGGCTGCATTTATGGTCCGCCACAGATCCTCGTCATTGACGATGATGCCGTTGTGAACACCCAGGATGCCGCCGGCAAGAACCGGCTGGTTGTTCGCGTGCAGGTTTTGAGTGCCGTTTGTGACGAGTCTCGAATGTCCAAAGATAGCGATGGGCTCGCGAGACCGGTAGAGCGTGTCGAGAGTCCCCTTGAAGAAGGGGGAAAAGTCCGTCGAGGCGAGAAAATCGCGCGGACGCTGTGCACTCTTGCGAAAGGTGACTGTGGTCGGCCCAACGATGGCGAGCCCGGACGATTCCTTGCCGCGCGTTTCTGAGAGGAGGAACAGCCGCGAGACTGCGCGCTCCACAACCTCGCGATCAAGCGCGCCGGGACTCGCAATCACTCCGAAAATACCGCACATCTCAACCGCCCGTCGCCCGACCTATTTCAGGTGCTTGTTCATTTCCATATCAAGCCACATGGCAAACATGACGGATTGCCAGCCCATCAAGACAAGGAATGTCGTGAAAAGCGGCGTGTTGTCTGCCACAAATCCAATGAAAAGCCGATGCATCACGACGTAGAGTCCGACGAGCATTCCGAGTGAGAGCAACACGGCGCCCGTAAAGTAAAACAGCACCAATGGATGAAAGTCGCGGATGATATATTTCTGCAGCATGCGATACGCAAATAATCGCACCAGCAACAGCGACAACCTCGGCACGAGGCGAATTGGCTTGATGCCTGATTGTTCGCCGATACCGTAGATCGGCTTGATCGGGATGTCGCGCACTCTGAAATCGAAGATATTCAACTTGACGAGCATGTCGTTCGGCATGCCGTAGCGCTTGTAGATGTCATCCAAGTTGAGCGTCATGAGCACCTTCCGGTTGGCAACAGTGTAGCCGGTCTGCGAGTCCGCCACGTGCCAATAGCCCGAGGCGATCTTGGTCAACATCGAAAGCAATCCGTTACCGATATAGCGAACACGCGGAATCAGGTTCCACGCTTCGCCGGAGAACAGCCGGTTGCCCTTGGCGTAATCGGTCTCATCGGCGATCACAGGCTCAAGCAGTGCAGGCAAATCACGGGGATCCATTTGGGCATCGCCGGCCATAACGGCCGTCGCATCGATGTCGTGGTCACGTGCCCAGCGGTAACCGGCGGCGATCGCCCCACCGACACCTTCGTTCTTGGGGAGCCGGATCAGAATGACGCGTTCGGGTTGCGCGGCTGAATAGCGCTGGACGATCTCCACGGTACGGTCGCGACTCTGGTCGTCCACGCAAACGATGTGGTCGACAAATTCCGGCATGGTGTCGATGACGCGGCCGATCAGTTTCTCCTCGTTGTAGCAAGGCACTACAACCGCGACGCTTTTCGATTTATACATGCGCATTTCCCGCCGCGGCGCGGCTTCGTGAGTCGTAGGCCGGTTCGGGAACCTGCTTAGGCCTCTGTTCTGGGTTGAACCACCTTGCTTGAATGCGGTATCTGCAGTTTCGTCAATAGGCTGTCCGCCGACGCACCGATTCAGAACTCTTGGTCGGCCCCAACTTTCTGGCTCTCGTGTCTGAATTTGTTGAGTTTTCGACTTTGGCATCGATGAAAGGGATGGGCAGGCACGGCCGACAGATTGACGCCTCCGCGCGGAGGTCTATTATATTATCGAGTAATATCAATAAGATGAGGCAAAGGCAACTTCGGCGAGCAGGTGCGGATTATCTTCCATGAACGAAGAAACGCTCCGATTTTACAACCTGCAGGCGAAAAACTATACCGCGCTCAGAGCGCGCCCCATTCAGGTTTACACCGACAGGCTTGAGCGAGAGGCCATGGCGCCCCTCGTAGCGGCTGCGACAAATATCCTCGACCTTGGCTGCGGCGAAGGACGTTTGACGCGGTGGCTAGCGCAGAGCAAGCGAGATCAGGGTGGCGATTTCACCGTGCACGGTGCGGATTTCAGCCCCGAAATGATCGCCCATGCGCGCGCGCTGAATGGCGATCTCCCGGCAACCTACGGCGTTGGCGACGCAATGGCGTTGCCGTTTCCAGATAACAGTTTTGACCTGATCGTATCTTGCACGGCGCCCAACAATTTTCCTGATCTGAACGCTGCCCTCGATGAAATCCGTCGAGTGCTGCGGCCGGGCGGCGCATTCTGCGCGACGATCATAAACAGCGGGGAGACAGCACGCTTTGCGCGCTATCTCTACTATTCCCCGTATTATCTCGCGAAGCTTGCGCAGCGCATCGTGAAGGGGGCATCGAGCTATCACCGCGTCCTGTTCTCTCGCGAAGAGCTCGAAGCACTGCTACGGGGCCGCTTCAAGACGATTGAGATTTCCGGAATGCGGCTCATTCCCGATTTCGTGCCGGAGTTTCCGCTGAACATCTGGCCGCCCCTGTTTCCGGTGATGTCGGGCGTGATCGGCGCCACGCAGAGCCTTGATCATTGGCTTGCAAAGCACCCGAAGTTCGGACGCCACGCCCGCTTCCACCTTGTGATTGCACGGGTAGCGAAATGAAGCCGGGACGACAGCGTCCGAAATTCGTCGTGACGGTAGACGTCGAGGACTTCTTCGAACCACGGCCTCCGATCGACACGTACCGGGGCCGCAGCGCTGGGCGCGATCACGCAGCCCCGCGCATCATGGATATCCTCGAACGACACGGCGGCCGCGGCACCTTCTTTGTCGATGTCCAGAATCGCCGGACCGTCAGCGAGGAACTCGTCGCCGGCGTGACGCGCGAGATCGCCGAGCGTGGCCATGAAGTGGGCCTGCACACACATCCGGCCTTCCCCGAGGGAAAGCGTGGATACGGAATGGCGCAGACCATGAAGACGCTGTCGCTCGAAGAGCAGCGCCTGTTCATTTCCGAAGGCGTGGCGCTGATTGAAGCCTGGACGGGCCGACGTCCTGTCAGCCATCGCGCCGGTGGCTATGGCGCCAACTACGATACGCTGGCTGCGCTGGAGCAAAACGGCATCGAAGTCGATTCGAGCGTCTTTTACGGCTATCCGCACTGCGGACTCAATCATCCACCACTCACCGTGAACGCCATTGTTCGGCATGGCGATCTGCTTGAAGTTCCCGTGACCGTGACGAACTGCGATCTTGCGCTCGGCCCGGCCCGCCTGCTGTCGCTGACGAAGAAACTCGATCCGGACTGGTGTAGTCCCGGCGAATTGAGACGCCAGATCGACGCCGTCTTGACATCCGGTCAGGACATCATTGTGCTGTTCTTGCATTCCTATTCGTTGATAGATATCGAACGTGGATTTCGGCCGGACGAACGCGCTTGCGCGGTCCTCGACGAATTGCTGGCCGACTGCGTAGGTCGCTTCGACGGAGAGATTGCGACGCTGGAGTGTGCGGTTCGCACCGTCGATCCAGCCCCGCGCCAGGAAGCGCTGGCCCAATCGCCACCAGTCGTTCGTTCTGATCTGCTGTTTCGCAATGTTGAGCTGACCAGTTGGCTGATGCGAAAAGTACGGCTGCGGCACTTGAAGATTCTGGTTGGGCAACGTTAGCGGCCTAGCCTTTTGCATACACGGTAGAGTAAATGGCTACAGCGCGCGTTTTTGTAGAAGGCCTTCACGCATGATGACCGGTCCGGCTTCGGATCACGATCTGCTCGACCGTGTTCGTGCAGCGTCCGATGCTCTCGGCAACTGGCTGGAGCAAAACGACTATGCCGGCAACGATCCTTATCAGCTGGACAATATAATCTCCCAGGTTGGTGGACGGCCTATCCTCGGGCCGCTGATGCACTTTGCCCGCCGGACGCTCAAGCCCTACCATGCGCTGATCCCGAAACGCCTCTTCCAGGCAGTCCCAGCCATTGTCATGCCACAAGCGCTCGGAGACAGCCTCACCGGTGAAGCTCACCAACCCGACAGCAAGGTTTCGCGTCGCCGAGCGGCGAGATTGCTAACCCTGCTGGAGAAAGCGCGCAGCCCGCTGGCTCGCAATGCGGCATGGGGTCTGCCGTTCACCTGGGGAGGAATGGGAAAGCACCCAAAGCATTGGCCGACCACGATTACGTCCACCATTGTGTTGACCGGTCTCCTCGATGCCATCCATTTGCTCGACCGCGACCGAGTGCTGGCGCTGCTCGAATCCGGCATACGTTTCATGCTGGAGGAGGCTGGCTTGACCGAATTGCCGGAAGGCGCCTGCATCCATTTTGGTCCGGGCGACACCCGTCTGATAATCAACGCCAGCGTTGCGGCCGCAGGCCTGCTGGCCCGAGCCGGAAGGGTGCTCGATCGCGACGATCTTGTCGCGCTCGCCGGGCGGGCGGCCTTGTTCGCCGCGCATCATCAAAACCCGGATGGGTCCTGGTTCTATGCGCCGCCGTTTCGCGATCACGCCGTCGATACGATCATCGATAGCCGACACACTGGCTACATCATCGAAGGGCTTGTCGAAGTCAATGCGACAATGAGAGATCAACGTGTCGCGGACGCGATCGGGCTTGGCTGGAGTTACATGCAGAGCAAATTGATCGATGATGACAAGCCACGCTGGAGCCCCGAGCAGACCTGGCCAATCGATTCCCACGATGTCGCGCAGAGCATCCTGACTGCGTTTGCCTGCGGGGACAAAGGTCTGGCAACGCGCCACATGGCTTTTGCCATGGATCGCTTTTATGCCGCCGACGGCAAATTCCGTTACAAGGCGTTCGAGAACGGCAACAACAACGACACCGTCTTCATTCGCTGGACGCAAGCACCGATGTACAAGGCAACCAGCAAATATGTGGCGAATCTTTCGGTCACGGAGCGTGGATGAAGGACTTAACACCGCGCTCGCTGCGAACGGGACTGCTATCTCGCACCTCGCTTGAGGAGGACCTCTCCTGCGCCTCGGGCTCTGTTGAGGGGCACTGAGCCTGATGCACCTGCTTACTCGCAAGCGTTTGCTTTGGGGCGCGGCCTTCATCATCGGTGTTGCAACGCTATTCTATTTGGTCGACCGCATCGATTGGCACGCGCTCCGGTCCGTCTCGGTCCAGACGCTGCTCGTACTCTGCCTTTCGTCGATCGTCATGATTGCGCTGCACGCGGCAGGCGCAGCAACGCTACTGGCGGGAATGCGCCATCCAGCCAACCTGATGGATGTCATGATGGCCATGCTGGCCGCAGGCACGGTGAGCCTTGCCGGAGATCCGAAGCTCGGCGTGCCCGCGCGCTTGGCGTTCTACAAGATGCTGGCAGATATTCCGGTCAGTATCGGCGCGGCTCAAACCACGATTGAAAGCCTTCTTTGGCTGTTCCTGATGGGGTCGGTCCTGGTTGTTCCTGGCGAGTTGGCGGGTGATCGCGCAATGCCGCTTTCGCTCGCGGCCGCGGCATTGCTGATCGCTGGCCTCACAGCCGTGGGACTTGGTCCCGCGGCGTTGGACCGGATGTGGGTACTCGGCCCGTTGTTTCGGGCTTCTGGGCCGATCCGTCAGTTCGTCTTCGATCTACGAAACGCAATATTCGGGATCAAACCGTTTGCACTGGGTGTCGCGACGTGTTGGCTTGCGACAACCTATGTGGTCGACGTCGCGTCGATTTGGTATCTCGGCCAGGCGTTGGGGGCTGATCTTCCCCTTGTCGCCATCGGACATGCTATCGTCATTTCATATCTGGCCGGAGCCGTTTCCCTGCTGCCGTTAGGACTTGGGGTACGCGACGTCACATTCGTGCTGCTGCTGCAGCAGGCTGGAGCTCCGGCGGAGACGGCCGCAGCGCTCGCTCTGATCCACCGCACCGTGCGCACAGTCCTTCCGCTGCTGATTGGCTTCGCCGTCTCCGGAATGATTGCAGCACGTTCTCGGCCCTAGATCGACTGTTTGACGCTCCGGAGGTACGAAATGGGCCGAATGACAAAAGGGACAATGGCTTGAGCATTCCGTTTCTGATCGGCCAGCTCGTTCTAGCCTCGGGCTTGGCGAGGTTTTTCTACGTTTTTGACGCCATACTTCCGATTCCTCCACTTGGCCGTATTGCCTTTGGAGGCGCGACCACAAGCTTTTTCACAGCAAGCCTGCTGCTGCTGCTCACGCTTGTTGCACCTGGGCTACCTCTTGCTGCACACGCCAGTGCGCCATTCATCGTTGGATTGGCACTACTTGTCGCGCTCTGGAAACGACCACCGCCTCAGGATCCGAAGAGCCCGCACACTCTGCGCGATCCAGTGGCGCTTGCATCGGCTGCGGCCATACTGATGGTGGCCTGCATTATCGTGCCGCGGGTCTGGTTCTATGCCGGCCAGTTGACCGGTAATTCCGACGCAATGCAGTACCTTGCGGAAGCGCAGCAACTCCTTTCGCACCGTAGCTTCTTCGATGCCTCCGGGATAGGAGGCCTAGCCGACGGAAGTCTGCGCGGCGATCCCCATGGCCTGCTTTGGCCCGCGTACAATGCTTCGGCTCTGGTTTGGTCCAGCCTCGGTGGGGCCGGCTTGAACGATGAGATGGTAGCGCGCGTTGCGTTTCAATTGACGTTCATAAGCTACATTGCGGCAGGCGCCGCGCTTGGCAGTGCAGCGCGGGTTCGTGGCCTTGCGATCCTGATACCCCTCCTGATCCTTGTCGTTCCGCTCCTGCCAAGCGCCTCGATTGACGGCAACCGAGACGCGTTCCGACTGACAGCGCTGTTGCTGCTGTGCACATCCCTGATAGCGCAATGGCACAACGGCATGCGTCGCAGCGGCGGAGCCGCCGCAGCGTTGGGCGTCGCGCTCGGCGGCTGGGCCATGCAGGGGCATGCCCTATCCATCTTGCTCGTGCCACTAATTGTAGCGCCCTGGACGCTGCTGAGCGTTGCATTCAAACGACCTTACATGCGTGTCGCCTCGATAACGGCGGCTGTCGCACTGGGCTTTTGCCTTGGAGGTCTTCAGGTCGCGATGGCCTTCTACAAAACAGGCTCGCTCACGGGCGACAATGTTGATGCGGCACAAGTGACAGCAGGCACGCTCTATGCACACGGAATTGAATTGCGCGAGGCCGCACGTGTCGGCGAAGGCGCGGTTCTGGCGAGCCGGCTATCCACCAGCTTTGCCAGGGACGGTGGCTGGCCGAGCATCGTTGCGCTTGTGGTCCTGTTCGCAATGATACCCTGCTACTTCGTTTGGCGATCTTCGACCCGCAATAACTCCGGCACTCAATCCGCCACCATCAACTGGCACATCGGAGCGATGTTCGCGGGCTGGTTTCTAGGTCAGACGCTACTGCTGCTGGGCGCCTTCGACGCCGGACACTACAACTTGTCAAGTTGGACTGTGTTGAACGCACGCTACGCGATGCAGTTCTACATGTTCGCTGCCCTGCTCGTCGCCTGGGGTACAGCGATTGCCCCCGTGGCGCTAGCTTTCGCACCAGCAAGCATCCTACGCCGCGAATCATCGGGTCGAATGGCTTTGTCGCTGGCTATCGTCGTCGTAGCGATTGCCACGACCACCATTCTTGCCAAGCGATGGCCGTACTATTCGACGAGCGGCTATCAGGCCGTCACCAAGCAGCTGAACGCTTTGACAGCGAGCTTGCCACCAACGTGTCACATATTGGCCGAGGATACCGGCATCAATTTCTTGGCTCAGCGGCCCGTTCTACAATTGTACAGCAAATATATGCGCGATCTTCTGGTCGAACGCGACAAGGAGCAACTCCTACATAAACTGGATCAGCGCGACATCTGCGCTGTTGTCCTATATAGCGGGTTGTACGTCGATATGGCCGGTCCCGCGGTGCCGCTTCTTGAACTACTGGCCCCACCGAACTTCAAGATGCATAACGTTGATCCGTGGCGCATTTACGTGCGGACGACGCCGTAGCTGCGGCCATTTCTACATTACGAGCGTGCCGGGCACGGAGAGAAAATCCGTGCCCGGATTAGCCGAGTCACGTCACGACAGGCCGGCGAGATCAGCGGCAACACCACACTCGAAGGGTCTGCTCGCTCCTGCAGGCGCCACCTCACGTTGAGGAACAGGGCTCGTCCTATTGCAGCTCAAACTCGCTGCTATGTTGCGGGCGGCATATCGACGTTCTTCGCGACAGCCCGCCGCATGGTGGCCGCGAAGTTCGCCGCGAATGCGCTGACATTGTCATCCTGATGCGGAACGAGATTTCGAATGACGGGCCCGCGAGCCTCTTGCAATGCTTGCACCAGATGATCCGCCATCGCGACTGGATCGTCGACACTGAAATAGCGCGCAGCACCAGTAGTCTGCTCGCGGTGCACGTCGATGTCAGACAGGATCATCGGAACGCCGAACGACTTTGCCTCTTCGACCGTCGTGCTCCAGCCCTCGAAGCGCGACGGGTTGAGCAGCGCGGTGCAAGCCCGCAGCAGCGCGTAGACGTGGGGCAACGGGATCACGCCGAGGTGCCGGAAGTGCGTATCGAGGCCGCGCTTCCGGATCTCGGCGTTGACCAGATCGTAGTAGCCCGGCTCGCGCCGATCTTCCGTGCTGCCGGAGGCGCAGACGACCACGTTGACCCCGCGACGCTTCAGGATCGTCAGGGCGTCGACGACCAGCTGGTGGTTCTTGTGGCGATAGAACTGGTTGGGCAGATAGAAATAGTTCGCCGGCAGACCGTAGGCCACGATCACCTCTGATGGGTCCGTGTTCAGGAACGCGGCGGGCGGCTGGGTCGCGAAGCGAACGACGCTGACCCGGTTTCGGGCATACGGGTAGCAGGCCCTGAAATCGCGCAAGGCGGTCTCGCTGCTCAGCATGATGGTTCGCCCCGAGGCGATCTGAACGCGAAAGCCGATCTCACGGCGCCAGCGTGCGGTCCTTGGAAAC